>JBEKLK010000100.1:0-10402 GCA_050010235.1 Rhizomicrobium sp. | reverse complement strand
CGGGCCGCGGGGATACTATCCCGCCAACCGGCCGCGGCTGCAAATTGATATGCGTCGCCCCCCTTTCCATCGCGTCGAGACCCCCTTCCGCCTCGCTGCGCTCGGCACCTTCCCCCGAAATGGGGGAAGGCTAAGAAAGAAGCATGGCGCTCGCCTCCATATTTCTAACCTTCCCCCCTTGCGGGGGAAGGTGGACGCCTCGCACTTGCGAGGCGGACGGAAGGGGGCCGCGCGCCTGCTCCGGGGCTTGACGCTTGGGCCTTCGAACTCGAAAACAGATGGCGGCATTGGACCAGACGACATGCTGAAGACGCTTTTGATCGCCAATCGCGGCGAGATCGCCATCCGCATTGCCCGCAGTGCCGCCGAAATGGGCATCGCGACGGTCGCGATCTTCTCCGAAGACGATTCGCAATCGCTTCACACCCGCAAGGCCGACAAGGCGGTGGGCCTGCGCGGCTCGGGAGTCGCCGCCTATCTCGACGCGGCGCAGATCGTGGCGCTGGCGCGCGAGGCCGGTTGCGACGCCATCCATCCCGGCTACGGCTTCCTCAGCGAGAACGGAGATTTTGCGCGCGCCTGCGCGGCGGCGGGGATCGTCTTCGTGGGCCCCGCGCCCGAAACGCTCGACCTGTTCGGCGACAAGACCAAAGCGCGCGCGCTGGCGGAACAGACCAAAGTGCCCGTGCTGCGCGGCACGGAAGGCGGCATCGGCATTGCGGAAGCGGCGAAATTTCTGGCCGCCGCCAACGGGCCCATCATGCTGAAGGCTCTTGCCGGCGGCGGCGGACGCGGGATGCGCGTCGTGCGCTCCGCGAGCGAACTCGAACAGGCGTTCGAACGCTGCCGCTCCGAAGCGCAACAGGCTTTCGGCAACGGCGCGCTTTACGCCGAGGAATTCTTCGAGCGCGCCCGCCACATCGAAGTGCAGATCGTGGGCGACGGCACGGGCGCGGTCTCCCATCTGTGGGATCGCGAATGCAGCCTGCAGCGCCAGCGCCAGAAGCTGATCGAAACCGCGCCTGCGCTGGGATTGCCGGAAAAACTGCGCCAGCGTTTGCTCGACGCGGCAATCGCGCTGGGCAAGGCGTCGCGTTACAAAAATCTCGGCACCGTCGAATTCCTCGTCGGCGACCACGACCGTTTCGCCTTCATCGAGACCAATGCGCGGCTGCAGGTGGAGCACACGGTCACCGAGGAAGTGACCGGCCTCGATCTCGTGCGCATCCAGCTCGAGATCGCGGGCGATCGCTCGCTGGGTGACCTGCATCTCGAACAGAAAAACGTGCCTGCCCCGCGCGGCGCGGCGCTGCAGGCGCGCATCAATCTCGAGACCATGAACGCCGACGGCACCTCGCGGCCTGCCGGCGGCACGTTATCCGTCTATGAGCCGCCATCGGGGCGCGGCGTGCGGGTCGACGGCTTCGGCTATGCCGGCTACCGCACCAGCGCGCGCTACGATTCGCTGCTGGCGAAGCTGATCGTGCATGCGGATTCGCTGGAAGACGTGCAGAAGAAAGCCTATCGCGCGCTGGGCGAATTCCGCATCGAAGGCGCCGCCACCAACATTCCGTTCCTGCAAACCCTGTTGCGCCATCCCCGTCTTGGCGAGCGGCACACAAGTTTCGTGGAAGAGCATATCGGCGAATTGCTGGGCGACGCGGCCCACCGCAAGTTCTTCTTCGAGCCGGCGCGCGCCGCATCGCATGCCGGCGTGAAAGTCGACAACACCGATCCCCTCGCTGTCCTCGCGCATGGCAAGCGTGCGGGCGAAACGGCACGCGAATCGTCCGATGCGCCGGATGGCGCCACGGCCCTGCGCGCGCCTCTCCAGGGCACCATCATCGGCCTCACCGTAAAACCGGGAGACACCGTGCGCGCGGGCCAGCCCGTGCTGGTGATGGAAGCGATGAAGATGGAGCATGTGATCGAGGCCAATGTCGGCGGCGTGGTGCGCGAGCTCGCCGTGGCCGCGGGCGATACCGTGTTCGAGGACGCGCCGCTGGCCTATATCGAAGAAGGCGATGTGGGCGGGGCGCACGTCGCGGCCGGCGAAGAGATCGGTCTCGACGCGATCCGCCCCGATCTCCAGGCGCTGTACGACCGCAAGCGTTTCACGCTGGACGAAGCGCGCCCCGACGCGGTCGCGCGGCGCCGCAAGACGGGCCAGCGCACCACGCGCGAGAACATCGAGGATCTGTGCGATCCGGGGTCGTTCACGGAATAGGCCTCGCTGGTGGTGGCCGGGCGTCTCCGGCGCAACACGCTGGAAGAACGGATTGAACGCCCGCCGGCGGACGGCCTTGTGATGGGGCTGGGCCGCGTCAATGGCGACGTGTTCGGCGACGAGCAATCGCGCATCGTCGCGATGTCCTACGACTATACCGTGCTGGCCGGCACGCAAGGGCTGCGCAACCATCAGAAAAAAGACCGCATGCTCCACATCGCGGAGAAATGGCGGCTGCCCATCGTGTTCTTCACGGAAGGCGGCGGCGGGCGGCCCGGCGACACGGATGCGCAAAGTGCGGGCGGCCTCAACACGACGACCTTCTGGATGTTCGCGAAAATGAGCGGGCTGGTCCCCCTTGTGGGCATCAATTCCGGGCGCTGCTTCGCGGGCAATGCGGCGCTGCTCGGTTGCTGCGACGTGATCATCGCCACGGAAAATTCCTCCATCGGCATGGGCGGACCCGCGATGATTGAAGGCGGCGGCCTCGGCGTCTTCCATCCCGACGAAGTGGGGCCCGTCTCCGTGCAGGCGCCCAACGGCGTGATCGATGTGGTGGTCAAGGACGAAGCCGAAGCGGTGGCGACCGCGAAAAAATATCTGGGCTATTTTCAAGGCGCGTTGCCGAAATGGGGTTGCGCCGACCAGCGTTTGCTCCGCCGCGCGATTCCGGAGAATCGCCTGCGCGTCTATGACGTGCGCACCGTGATCGACACTCTGGCCGATACGGGCTCGGTGCTCGAAATCCGCAAATCGTTCGGGCCCGGCATGATCACGGCGCTGGCCCGCGTCGAAGGCCGGCCCATCGGCATCATCGCCAACAATCCCAAACATCTGGGCGGCGCGATCGACCGCGACGGCTCCGACAAGGCCGCGCGCTTCATGCAGCTGTGCGACGGCTACGACATTCCCATCCTCATGCTGTGCGACACGCCGGGAAACATGGTGGGACCCGAAGCGGAAAAGACGGGCCTCGTGCGCCACAACAGCCGATTGTTCGTGATCGGTGCGAACGTGACCGTGCCCGTGTTCACCATCATCCTGCGCAAGGGCTACGGTCTCGGCGCGCAGGGCATGGCGGGCGCCAGTTTCGTGGCGCCGTTTTTCACCATCTCCTGGCCGACAGGCGAATTCGGCGGCATGGGTCTCGAAGGCGCGGTGAAGCTCGGCTATCGCAACGAACTCGCGGCCATCGCCGATCCCGCCGAACGCAAGGCGAAATATGACGAGATGGTCGCGCGCTCCTACGAACGCGGCAAGGCGCTGAGCGCGGCGACGTTGTTCGAATTCGACGAAGTGATCGATCCGGCCGACACGCGCCGCTGGATCATGGCGGGTTTGCGCGCGGTGCCCACGCCGCCGAAACGGGAGAAGAAGAAGCTCCCCTGGATCGATGCGTGGTGAGGGTTGTTACCGCCTCTCCGCTTCGGCCTCGATGAGAAGCTGGACCTCGTCGGAGACGAACCCGTCCCAGATCACATGCGTCAATCCGAAATCGGAGCGCTTGATGGTGGCGGTTGCGTCGAAGCCGATGCGATAGGGCTGCAGCGGCTCACCCGTGCCGTGGCCGCCGTTGAAGGTGACAGTGAGCGTGACGGGTTTGGTCACGCCCGCGATGGTGAGATTGCCGGTCACCGTGCCGATGTCGGCGCCGGTCCTGGCGATGGCCGTCGAGATGAAACTGGCGGTGGGAAATTTGTCGGCCTGGAAAAGCGAATTGGGCACCGAGCTGTCCAGCTCCGGCACATGGGTGTCGATGCTGCGCGTGTCGATCTGGACGTTCAACGCGCTTCTTTCGGGCGCGGCCTGATCGAAATTCACCGTTCCCGACACGGGACCGAGACGGCCGTAAAAAGTGGAAAGCCCGATATGCTTGATCGCGAACATAATCTGGGTATGCAGGGGATCGAGCGCATAGGGACCTTTGGGCGCCGTGCTCGCGGCAAAGGCCGGCGCAATCGTCAGGCTCAGCAACGTGACCGACAATAAACGCACGATGCGATGCATACAGGCCTCCGGCGTCAGAACGCCACCGCGTTCGTCGTATAGGCCGCCGCGATGATGCCGCCGTCAACCGGCAGAATCGTGCCCGTGACGTAGGACGACGCGGGCGCGCAATAGAAGATCGCGGCCCCGACGATGTCGTTGTCGCTGCCGATGCGGCGGCGCGGCACGCTGTCTTCGATTGCCTTGCGCTGGGTGGCGAGAACGGGCGCCAGCATCTTGGTGTCGAACGGGCCCGGCGCAATCGCGTTCACATTGATGTGACTGGCGGCCAGATGCTTGGCGAGATGCTGCGTCAGGTGATGCACGCCCGCCTTGCTCGCGGAATAGGCGTAGCTTTCCAAGGTCGGCGACAGGAATCCGTCGATCGAGCCGACATTGAGCACGCGCGCGGGATCGTCGTCGGTTGCCGCCGCGCGCAGCAGCGGCAGCAACGCCTGGGTGAGCGTGAACACGGATTTGAGATTGAGATCGACCACTTTATCCCAACCCGCTTCACTGTAGCTGTCGATGGGCTCGGCCCAGGCGGCGCCCGCATTGTTGATCAGGATGTGGAGTTTCTTTTCGCGGGCCTTCACGTCGTCCGCCAGCTTGTGGACTTCGGCGGTGCTCGCGAGATCATGCGCCAAAGGAATGCACTCGCCGATCTTCGACAATTCCTTCGCCGCGCGCTCGCAGGCCTCCGCCTTGCGCGAGGAGATATAGGTCTTCACGCCCGCTTCCACGAACCCGCGCGCGATCATCAGGCCGATCCCCCGCGAGCCGCCGGTGACCAGCGCCGTCTTGCCTTTGATGTCGAACAACGAGGAAATGGCCATGGGAGTTCTCCGAAAATTCGATCGCGCGGACGCTTTTCTAGGGCAGGACGGAGTTCGCTTCAATCGCGCGCCGGTTACTTGGCGGGACGGCCGCTTCAGTTTGCATTGGACTTGGAGCGCAAGCGCCAAACCTCACGCGAAAGCGAGCGACGGTTTTTTCAACCCCCCAAAGCCCAAGAGGGCCTTGTACAACGTCTCTCATTTGCACAAAGACTCCGAGGGTCTCACTTACTGGGAATTGATCTAGCCGGCCTCGGTGCTGGCGCGATGCTAAAATATGACGGCGCGGCGAATGGGGTGCACCGACCCAAACGTATTTTCGAACAACGCTAGAATATGCCTAGTGAAATGATGCCCCTCGTTCTTCAACTTTCTAAATTCCTCGTCACGTCGCCCACTTTGATCTTTCGACAGCAAATCCAGTCGGGTCCGAAACTCTGGACTTTCCAATTTCTCTAAGAAATTATTGTAACATCCCGCCACCTTTTCCATTGGAGCCTCGCCGCAAATTGCGATCATTCGATCGAGTTCGGGTAATTCAAAGAACTTTTCAAGCGTACCAATCTTGTCAGCATAAGCATGATCTGCCGTCATGGCGACCGAAAAAAGTCCGCTAGCGTAAAGCAATTTTCGAGAAAATATCAGTTTTATGTTTCTGATCGCCCATGGCTTCGACATTTCTTCTGTCTTAAATTCGTAGTCGACAGCTACGGTACGATAATATCGGATTATGTCGTTGAGAAGGAATAGCGCAAGCTGATGGTCAGTGATTGTGTCCTGGATATAACGCTTCAGGACTTCATGCCTCAAATTCCGAAAGGCACTCTCGTTCGCTAGCCACTCGCCCTCAAGCAATAGCAAAATGCGACGTGTAATTTTCCCGTTGCTGTCGTCATTCCCGCCGATATTGTGAAGCATGTCGTCAAAATAATCGACTTTTTTGAATGCTCCGTCGTCAGCCGGTGCTTTTGGAACAATTGCCTTTATTGCAGCGTCTAGTGTTGCGAGCCACGCTGGGGGAGCCGTTACCGTCGCTGGCCGGGTTCCCGGCAAAACTACGAAATAGTCGATATCCGATAAAATTGATGCCTCTCGTCGCGCGAACGATCCACACGTGATAACGGCCGCATTGGAGGGCACAATGCTGCCGGCCGACGCCCTGAGTGTCTCCAACTTTAAGTCAGAAAACTGTTTGGCCCTCTGATACGGCGTGGTCATCGAACAAGTCTTTCATCGATTTGGCAGCATCAATATCGATTGCTCGCGCTTCGAGGACATGTGACTCACGAAATTGCTTGTAGCGACGGAGATCGTCACGCGCAAAAAAATCGTACCCAGCATCGACATAGAACGTGCGAGCACTGTACTCGATGGCGTTCTTGACGAGATGCCAAACATCAAGTTCAAACGAACGGCTTGTAAGCAATTGGTATAGACCGGGAAGTTTGCGAAAAGCAGCTTCTTCGGTACTGTAGTAATCCTCTTTGCTGAATTTAGTCAAATTATTTCGCATGTACTGCTGGCAAGCACAGTCAGCAAGAACATTGGTTCGTGACCCAATAATATATTTGTAAACTTCATTTTTTTGATTCCAAAATCCATCAACAATGTCACAGTCGACACCTCCAACCCTTTTCGTCGCAGCATCCACAATGATGCTAGGGTTCGAAGTGCTTCCGTCATTCCGCCCGTACATCCGACAGCGCGATATCCCTTCGATTGTGTCAAAATTTATTGGCCCGCTGAAAAAACCGTTGAACCCAGTATCAGAACCATTGAGAAGGGCGATCACCCGATCAATATCGACATGATTCTGCATAAGAATATGACTTAAATCACGACCAATTTGCGTGCGCCCACATATGACGTCTTCGGTGGCCTTATGGTGGTTTATTCCAAATTCGCATTCAAATACCGGTTCCAGTGAGTGAGAGAATGGAGCGTGCCCAACATCATGAAGAAGGGCCGCTACAAATATCGTCCGCGCCTCTTCCTCCTGCATTGAAGTTGTCGTCGCATAATGTAGGGCTAGCCGAGCGACACCAAGGCTATGTTGGCTTCGCGTATATCGAACATTTTTGGTGTTACCATTTGGCGAGCGAACCAGCACGTAGTCGATTCCACCCAGAAACCGGACTGAGGCGAGGCGCTGAAATGCGTGCGTTTTGATGATGTCTGTTAGAAACGTGCTTGCGTTTATGGATGTGACGAAGTTGAGCGGTTGCAAATAGCTATAGCCCCGCACTCCATCAGTTCGCAGTGCATGTTCTATGGTCACGGTTTGCCGTGAGCTTTTTACCCCAACTAACGCTAACACTCGATCACGAACTGAGCGCAAGGAATTGACGATGGATCTTGGAAGAGTCCACAGGTTTCTCGGAGGTGGCCGAAGCCAATCGTAGTGTTCTTCGCTCTCCACGTCGGCCAATGCATTCTCTCTTTCGCTCCGCAACGTCAGTTGTATTCCGCCCCTCGCGAGACGCGCAACGGACCTCCATTTACCCAGTGATTTCGCGGAGATATTGGGCTGACGGCGGGGCTGATTCGAGCACTTTTGCGCAGAATCCCTACTTGCACATTAACCTCTCCTACTATGGGGCTTTATGTGCAACGCCCCCTGAAGGGAAAGTTAGGGTGGGGGCGCGGCCTTCTCCCTCGCGCCCGGGCGGTAATCCGCTTCGATGTGGCCCGCCAGTTGCGCACGCGTGAACAGCACGGGCTTGGTCTTCATCGTAACGAACAACGGCGTCTGGTCGGCGTAATGGGGCGAGTTCGCATCCAGCGTGGCGGAGCCGAACTGGTGGATGCTTTCCGAACTGAGCTTGCCCGTCTTGTCCCAGGTCACGAACATGATGAAGGTGTCGCCGCCTCCGGCCGTCAGCGTGCCGTCGGGCTGCGGCGTGCCGTAAACGGCGCGATAGGTGTCCGGTCCGCCGTCGATGGCGAGGTCGAGCATGCCGCGGCGGATGCGATTGACTTCGCCCCAAGTGGGATCGAGCCGTCCGAAATGCGCCTTCAGGGTCTTGATCGCCGCCTGCAGGGAGACGAGCGGATCGATCGGCGTGTCCTTTTCTTCGCGCGCGTGGAGCACGGGCTCGCCCGTCAGGATCGCAAGGGCAGTGCCCCGATCCGCCACATTCGTCATGCGGTCCCAATGGCGCAATATCCCCAGCGCCTGCTTGAGATCGGCGTCGTTGCCGGGGTCCGTCGTCACCAGCTTGGCGATCAGATGGGCGATATCCGAACGCGTGCTGTAGGCGAGATCGAATTTGTATTTGCGGAACGCGGCCGCCGTGATCGCACGGTCCGTTCCGAAATTCTCCAGCGCGCGCCACGCGCGATTGGTCATGTCGGTCTGGATGCCCAGCGTGGGCGAGAAATCCTGCGGCTTCAGATCGTCCGCCGGCGCCGTCGCCTGGAAAGGCGTGTTGTTGGAATTGAACACGAAGCCCGATTTCGGATTCCACAATTGCGGAACCTTGTCGAACGGCAGATAGCCGCGCCAAATCAGATCGGAACGATCGCCCGGCTGCACGCGCTTCCAGTCGACGCCTTCCTTCCGCACGGGAAACTGGCCGTTATAGACGTAGCCGATATTCCCCTTCTCGTCGGCATAGATGTAATTGATGCTGGGCAGCGCCTGCAGCGCCATTGCGGCGCGCCATTCGGCCAGATTGTTTGCTTTGTTGAGCCGGTAATATTGCAGCATCTGGCGCACTTCGCCCATGCCGGCATAGCGGATGGCGAATACACCGTGGTCGGTCTTGAGCACCGGACCTTGCGCGGAATAAAGCACGTCGCGATGCACGGTCCAGATCAGCGGGCCGAACAGCTTGACGCGGATGGCGGCGTCGCTTTTTTCGAAATCGCGCCATTTGCCGTCGAGCAGATATTGATTGGCGTTGGACGGATTGATCGTGAGTTTGTAGACCGTGACGAGGTTGGGCGCATTGACCGTGTTCGCCCAGCCCAGATGTTCGTTGTGGCCGTGCAGCATGAAAGGGGTGCCGGGGAAAAATCCGCCCGCCACATGCCAGCCTTCGTCGCTTTGCAGCACGGCCTCGTACCACGAGACTGGCCCGACATAGGGTTGATGCGAATTGACGAGCAGGCGCGTGGCCCCGTCGGCCGAACGCGAAGGCGCAACCGCGGCGCCGTTCGAGCCCACTTCCGGTCCCCGCGCGGCCGCGGGCGGGTTGTTGATTTCCCGCAACGTGTTGTCGAGGCCGTAGAAGAACGGCGTCTTGAACACGAAGCCGGCGGCGATGTCCTTGCCGGTGAGCGGCAGGAGGCCGGGCTTCACCTTGCCGGGATGCAATGCCGCGTAATAGTTCACGCCGTCCGCATAGGCTTCGGCCACCGCGCGCACATCGGCCGGCAGGTCCTTCGCATAGCGCGCATCCACCGTTTCCCACACCCGCAGCAGATGCACGATGTAATCCGTCGTGGCGGCCTTGATGCCTTCCGTCGCCGCGAGCTGCCCGCGGGTCGCCAGCGCCACGTCCTGGAGGGTGGCGAAATCATCTTCCGAATGCGCGAAGCCGAAGCCGAACGCGACATCCACATCGCGGTGTCCGAACACATGCGGCACGCCAAAATTGTCGCGCAGGATATGGACGTCGTAGCGCGCGGCCTTGGCGATCAGGGTCGCGGGATCGGGCGGCGCGGGCTGCGCCAGCCGGTCCGAAACGATAACGAAACCGAGCCCCGCCAGCACGATGACGACGAGCGCAATTCCGCCGATTTTCAGATACCGCATGCCCAACCCCCAAAGCGAACGGCGCGCAACTTAGGGCTCGGGAGGCGCGGGAGCAATTCGGCGGAGGCGTCCCTTCAATTGCCTCCGAATCCGCGCATACTACCCACATGAAAACCCGCCTCCTCGCCGCCCTGCTCCTACTGAGCGCCGTCGTCACCGTGCTCTATTGGCTCAATTATTATTCGGGCGGCGATGTGCGCGTGTCCGACGCGCGCTGGTACACGGCATACGAAGGCAGCTTTCCGGTCGCGGATGGCTGGATGGCGTTTTGCCTGTTCGGAGCCGGCATCGGATTGTGGACCGGCCGGGCCTGGGGCGCGCGTTTCGGCCTGCTGGCCGGCAGCGCGCTGCTCTATCTGGCGGCCATGGACATCACCTTCGACGTCGAAAACGGGCTTTATGCGCTGGCCGCGCACTCGGACCCGATGAAATTCGAGATCGTGATCAATGTCTGGTCGCTGGCGCTGGGGGTTGCTACGGTTCTCCTGTCGTGGCGGCGCAGCGTCGCAGAAGCGACGTAGAACCCGGCGAGGACAGACATGAAATACCGCAAGCTCGGCGCAAGCGATCTGAGCGTCTCCGAAATCTCGTTGG
>JBEKLK010000099.1:0-10410 GCA_050010235.1 Rhizomicrobium sp. | reverse complement strand
ACCAAGCTCAATCTCACCGACTCCGTGGCGGAGATCGGCGGACCGGCCCTAGCCGGCATTCTCGTTCAAGCGCTCACGGCACCCTTCGCCATCGCAGCCAACGCCGTCACCTATCTCGTGTCGGCACTGTTTCTGTCGCGGATCGCCGCCAAGGAGACGAGCGCGGAGCCGGAAGCGGAAACACCCTCTTTGGCGCGCGACCTTTCCACCGGCGCGCGGGCGATCTTTCGGAATCGTTTCGTACGGCCGCTGTTCCTGATGGATGCGACCGCTCCGCTCTTCGGCTCCTTCTTCGCCACGCTCTATGTTCCCTATGCCATCCGCGATCTGCATCTCACGCCGACCATGCTCGGGATCACCATCGGGGTCGGCGGGATCGGCGCGATGGCGGGCGCAGCAATTGCCGCACCTGTGTCGCAGTGGCTGGGACTTGGACCGGCCATTGTGGCGCTCAGTTTCGGCGGCGCACTTTTTACGCTGCTGGTCCCGCTCGCGCCTGGCTCGCCCGACATCGCGACCGCGATGCTGATGGCCGCACAGTTCGGCGGCGACGCGCTGATGGTCGTCGTCATCATCTTGGCCGCGAGCCTCCGGCAGACCGTACTGCCGAACGAGATTCTGGGTCGGGTCGCGGCCGTGTTCAAAGCAGCCGGCGGGCTTTGCGGCGTGGTGGGCGCACTGGCGGCGGGCGCCATTGCGAGTTTCGTGGGCGTGCGGGAGACCGTGCTCATCGCGGCGATCGGCTATTTCCTGGCGCCCGCGATCGCGGTTCTGTCGCCGCTGAGACGGCTCAAATCCCTCACCGATCCCGGCGTCGCGCACGCGGATTGACCGGCCAGTCCTCGCGGGCTAAAAGCCCCGCCTTCCCGTGGAATAGGACCGAACATGCCCAATATTGCCTCGTCCAAGAAGCGCGTACGCACGATCGCCAAACGGACCGCGGTCAACCATGCCCGCAAGAGCCGCATCCGGAACTTCACCCGCAAGGTCGAAGAGGCGCTGGCTTCCGGTGACAAGAGCGCGGCCGTGGCTGCCCTGAAGGCGGCGGAGCCCGAGATCATGCGGGGTGTTTCCAAAGGCGTGACGCACAAGAACACGGCCAGCCGCAAGGTTTCGCGCCTCACCAAGCGGGTCGCCAAGCTGGGCAAATGAGCCAACCGTCTGAATTCTTGAAGAAATCCGTTGCAATGGGCCCGGACCAAGTCTTGGGCCCATTTTTATTGGTCCGTAGACGGAGTATTAACCAATTTGTCACGGGTCCGACGCAGAAATGTATCGGGTCTGACGCTAAGCCACTGATTCGCCGGAAAATTTCAATTTCCGTATACGGTACATACACTTAGCGGCCGTCATAATTCCGAAAAAATCGTATTGTTTATCGTTTGTTCCCGTTTACCCCGCGTTTACCATTAGGCTAAGGTCCCGCTGCCTGGTGGTGGGGTTGGAGACATGACCAACATAACAAAAAACAAGTGCAAGTCTTCGGGGCTAATGACCTGTTGCGACAGGTTAATTTCCAAATATAACAGCTAATATTCGCAAATCTTTGCTTCAGCCGGACGCCTGAATGGCCCCGGTCTGCGGAGCCGTCTCTGGTGGAGTCTGCCATGTCGTCTTCCAACCCCCCATCCGAATACGCCGGTGATCTCACCAGCGACGCGGCCTGGGCGTTGCTGAACGACAATCCCAAGGCCCAACTCGTCGACGTGCGCACCACGGCCGAATGGTCCTTCGTGGGCCTCCCCGATCTTTCGAGCGTGGGCCGCGATGTCCATTGCGTGGAATGGCAGAGCTTTCCCACTATGGCGGTCAATCCGGATTTCGTGGGCCAGACGAAAGCCCAGCTCGCCGGCGCCGTGGCCGACACGCCCGTGCTGTTTCTCTGCCGCTCGGGGGCGAGATCGCGCGCCGCGGCCATCGCGATGACGCGCGCGGGCTTCAGCCGCGCCTACAACATCGCCGGCGGATTCGAAGGCGATATGGACCAGCAACGACATCGGGGGCAGCGCAATGGCTGGAAAGCCAGCGGGCTGCCGTGGAAACAAAGCTGAACGGAGAGGACACCATGGGAGGTACGGCCGCGCGCCGAAGTTGAAGGCGCAAACGAGATTCGATTTCTGAACAAGAACGGGGTGACCGGACGCCGAACACGGCGACGGACAACAGAAGGCAAGGGAAAGATGACTCAGACCATGACACGGGCTTCGGAAACCGATTGGCCGACGATTTGGGCGGCCGCACGCGAGCGTATGCGCCGGGATCTCGGCGATGCCGTCTTCGATGCGTGGATTTCGTCGCTGAGTCTGGTCGAGTTCGCGAACGCGGAAATCAAGATCGGCGCGCCGCGCCCCTTCGCGCGCAACTGGGTCGCCAATCAATATTCCGCGCGCATCGAGCGCGCCTTGCGGGCCGAAGGCGGCGAGCCGGCCTCGGTGTCGATCGTGCTGGCGCCCCAGAAAGCCGGGGCCGCGATACCGACCGCCACAAGAGGCCCGGAACCCTCCCCCGTTTCGCGGCTGCAGGCGCAGGAGCGCGACAAGCCCGGCGAACCGCGCCGCGTTCTCAACAGCCGCATGCTCGATCCGCTGCAGACCTTCGAGACCTTCGTCTCGGGCCCGTCCAACGAATTCGGTTTCCGCGCGGCGCGTTCGATGGCCGAAGGCGACGAGAGCGGCGTCGCCCTCCTCTACATCCATGGCGGTTTCGGCAACGGCAAGACGCATCTCCTGAACGCGATCGCGCTGGAGGCGCGCAAGCGCGGCCGCCGCGCGCTGCTCCTGGGCGCGGAAGATTTCATGCGCCAGTTCCTCGGCGCGCTGAAATACAAGGACACGCTGAACTTCAAGGATGAGCTTCGCGCCGCCGATATGCTGCTGATCGACGATCTGCAGCATCTGTGCCGCAGCATCTATACCGTGTCGGAATTCCTTCACACCCTGAATGCGTTTTCCGACCTGAGGCGCAAACTGGTGATCGCATCCGACAAGGCGCCTGCCGCGCTCGCCGAGCTCGGCCCCGATGTGCGTTCGCGGCTGTCCGGCGGGCTCGTAATCGGGCTCGAACAGCCCGACCGCGCAACGCGGCTTGCGATCCTTAAGGGCCGCGCGGCCGAATACACCAGCCGCCGTCCCGACACGGTCATGCCCGATGAGGTACTGGAAAAAATCGCTGACCGCGAAGACGCCAGTCCCCGCGACCTGATCGGCATCTTCACCAAGCTCGCGGTTTATGCCGACTTGACGAAGAAGCCGATGACGCTGGAAGCGGCGGCCGAGGCGGCGGGCCACGCGGCCGCGACGGGCCGCAAGACCTCCATCGAGGACATCCAACGCAAGACGGCCGAGTTCTACAAGATCGATCTGCGCGATTTCCATTCGGCGCTGCGTTCGCGCCGGGTGGCGCGGCCGCGCCAGGTGGCGATGTATCTGTCGCGCGAATTGACGATGCGCTCGCTACCCGAAATCGGGCGCCGCTTCGGGGGGCGCGATCACACGACGGTGCTCCACGCCTGCCGCCGCATCGCGGAGCTCTGCGCCGCGGATCCGATGTTCAAGCAGGAAGTCGATTTTCTCAAGCAGGTGTTGGGCCGGACGAATTAGGAGATCGGCGCGGCCCCCATCACCACCCGGGCTTCGTGAACATGGGATTGCCGGCGACCGTCTTCTCGACCGGCACTTCTTCCTGCAACACGTCCCAATGCTCGACGACGCGATCGCCTTCGAACCGAAAAATGTCCAGCGCAATAAGGGTTTTTCTGTCGCCGCCGGAATAACGGCCGTGAATCATCACGATATCGCTTTCGGCAAGTGCGATCCCGACCTCGTAGCGGCGTTCGGCCGGCAATTTTTCAATGTAGCCGCGCAAGCCGTCGCGGCCGGGCGGGATGAAAGGATTGTGCTGGATATAATCCGGCGCAAACCATTTTTCGAGCTTGTCGAAATCGCGCTTTGCGTAGGCGTCCGTCAACGCCTCGATGACGACTTTCTTGTTGCGCGCGGCGTTGTCGGTCATGTGGCGGTCTTCCCGGATTGGGGTTCAAAAGGAATCTGCGTGGCGCGGATGGTGGCGACCGGTTGAAGGCAGAATTTTCACCGAACCGGACCGGATGCCATCGCCGCTAGATAGTATCCTAATTTGAAATTCAGGGGTCGAGCGCTGCATCAATAACCTTCTTACAGACCGCCTCAGCTTCTTCGTCACCACCATCTACAACGCCCGTTTCAGATTCGGCAGTACCTTTTTTTGGGTAGATGGTCCATCTCGTTTTTCCGCCAACGAGCGTCAATAAGCCAAATTCAATGCCCCGGCAGCCCTTCGGTTTGGTCACGATGTTTTCTCCGCGAATTCCCCAAGCGCCTGGAGTCTAACGTATTCACCGGGCCGTAACAGCGCTTCGCTTCGCCGTGCTACAGTTATCACCCATTATGGGGCCGCGCGACGCACTGCGCGCCGCTATCGTGTCGGAGCAGAGGGGAAAAGCCGTGCTGTTACTGATTGCTGTATTCGTTGGCAGAGCCTCGGACCCTCTGGCGATTGTCGCAGGCTTGGTTATCGGGCTGGCATCACGCTCTTGGTGGCATGTTGTGATCGCCGCTGCGGTGGTGGGCGTTGTGCTAGCAGGTCCAGTCAGAATGTATTTCCACATCCTCGGCGAAACGCCGTTCCTGTTCGCAATCGATTGCCTTGTTATAGAAATGTGGGCGGCCATTGCATTCCAATTGAAGCGCGCCGCCCGCCGACCCAAGCCAAATCAGAATTAGGTCGCTGCCCCTTCATGTGTCGAGGAGGAGAATCGGACGGAATGGAAAAGCAGGCATTGGATACAGTAGTGCGCGAGGTCTACAGCGAGACGCGTCAACTTTGGGAACATGCACGCAGTCAGCTGTCGAAGGATCAGGATCACGCCTTCAAAATACTTTACAGCCCGCCAGTTTTCGAACCCGCCGTGCTCGTGATTGGGCTGCAGCCCGGGGGTGACGTAACACACATGCGGCACGCGGAACTTGAGCGGCCGTCGGAGACCAATGAGTACCTTGACGAGTCTTGGCCTCTAGCGGTGCAGCTTCGCAAGCGTTTCGGCAAACCTTTCTTGGAGGGAGCTGTTGGAACTAACGCCATCTTTTTTCGGTCGCCGTCTTGGGCGGACTGGCATAAGATTGAGCCACTTTTGCGTGCCCGCCTTGAAGTCTTTTGTGTCGGTGAAAATAAGCGGCTGATCCGTGCAATGCGTCCCAAGCAAATCGTGTTGCTTGGCTGGGATGCGCTGCATGTGATGGGCGGTTCCGGTTTCCGAGAGTCAGTCGCGAACGCCCAGCAAGACGGTCGCTCACGAAGGAAGCGACTCCTGCAATCAGGGGAAATAGAGGGAATTCCAGCTTTTGCAATTCCACATCCATCAGCTGCGTGGAAAAACCCTCCGGTTAGCGATGATGACTGGACGATGATCTTGGCCGGAATGGGGATGGTTGCCGATGCAGCGAGATGTTGCACTTCACGGCGTGGGTGAACGCAAGCACGGCGTAGAGAAACCAGCCATTTCTACCCCCTCCCGCACCCCCCAAATCTCCCTCAAAACCCTACCTTTTCCACCCTTTTCCCTATGCCCGCGAAACCGCCCCTGATATACTCTTTTGCTTGAGTCGATGCCCTCGAAAAAGCTCAAGCAAATCAATAGGTTAACGGCCGCACCGCAGGGGCGATTTGGAGTGGTCCGTTTGAGCCCAAGAAGCATCCGGAACCCGGCACGAGACCCATGAAGATCACAGTCGAACGCGGCGCCTTTTTGAAGGCGCTCAGCCATGTCCAGAGCGTCGTCGAACGCCGCAACACCATCCCCATTCTGTCGAACGTGATGATCGACGCGGGCAAGGGCCGGCTGAAGCTGACCGCGACCGATCTCGATATCGAAATTGTGGAGTCGCTGCCGGCTGATGTGCTGCGCAACGGCGCCGCCACCGCGCCGGCCCACATGCTCTACGACATCGTGCGCAAGCTGCCCGAAGGCGCGCAGGTGCAGGTGGAGCTGCTGGCCTCCGAAGGCGGCAGGCTCGCGGTTTCCGCCGGCGCGGTGCGCTTCGAGCTCGCATGCCTGCCCAAGGAAGATTTCCCGCAGATGGCGGCCGGCGCGCTGCCCCACCGCTTCCGCATGCAGGTCGACGATCTCAAGCAACTGATCGACCGCACGCGCTTTGCGATCTCCACAGAAGAGACGCGGTTCTATCTGAACGGCATCTATCTGCATGCCGTGAAAGAGGGAAAGACCAAGGCGTTGCGCGCGGTGGCGACGGACGGCCACAGGCTGGCGCGTTTCGAACTCGACCTGCCGGACGGCGCCGCCGAGATTCCCGGCGTGATCGTGCCGCGCAAGACGGTGACGGAGCTGCGCCGCCTGCTCGACGACGCGGAAGGCGCGATCGACGTGTCCCTGTCGGACACCAAGATCCAGTTCGTCACCGACGGCGTGGAGCTCACTTCCAAGCTGATCGACGGCACCTTCCCCGATTACCAGCGCGTGATCCCCTCGGCCAACGACAAGGCGCTGTCGCTCGATGCGAAGGAATTCGCCCAGGCCGTGGACCGCGTGTCGACCATCTCGGCCGACAAGACGCGCGCGGTGAAGCTCAATATCGCCAAGGACAAGCTGACCTTGACGGTCGTCAACCCGGATTCCGGCACGGCGACGGAAGAGCTAGGCGCGACCTACAGCGCCGGCGCCATCGAAATCGGCTTCAATGCCCGCTACCTGCTCGACATCACCAGCCAGATCGAAGGCAAGGAGGTCCGCTTCCTGCTTTCGGATGCGGGCTCGCCCACCATCATCGAAGACACCGAGGACCCCCGCACGCTCTACGTCCTCATGCCCATGCGGGTGTGAGTTTTGGCGAGCGTCCCCGATCCGCGTGTTGAAGGCGCCGCGAATCCTGCCGCCGGTGCGGAGGCATGCCCGCGCCTGGCCGTGACGCGGCTGCTGCTGGCGAATTTCCGTTCCTATGCGCAAGGCGAAGTGCTCACCAACGGGCGGCCCGTGGTGCTGGCGGGCCCGAACGGCGCGGGCAAGACGAACGTGCTGGATGCGATCTCGCTGCTGTCGCCCGGGCGCGGGCTACGCGGCGCTAGGCTCGGCGATCATATCCGCAAAGGCCCGCAGGCGTCCGAAGGGGCGCTGTGGACGGTCGCGGCCACCGTGGCGCGCGGG
This sequence comes from Rhizomicrobium sp., assembly GCA_050010235.1. Lineage (GTDB taxonomy): Bacteria > Pseudomonadota > Alphaproteobacteria > Micropepsales > Micropepsaceae > Rhizomicrobium. The sequence continues at coordinate 3,215 of JBEKLK010000099.1, read as the reverse complement.
AGTGAAAGCTACGAAATCGGAACGGGCCTTGCCGCCGGTCCCGAAGGCAGCGAGCGCCGGCTCGTGCATCTGAACGGCGCGCCTGCGCAAAGCTCCGCCGATCTGGGCGAGATCGTGCAGATGATCTGGCTTACGCCGGCGATGGATCGGCTGTTCACCGAAAGCGCCTCGGGCCGCAGGCGGTTTCTCGATCGCCTCGTGCTGGGCTTCGATTCCGGCCATGCGCGCCGCGCGCTGCGCTACGAACATGCGATGCGCGAACGCATCCGCCTGCTCAAATTCGGGCCCCGCGATCCGGCCTGGCTCGACGGACTCGAAGCGGAAATGGCCGAGACGGGCATCGCGATGACTGCGGCCCGCGTCGAAACCATCGCGCGGCTCAATGCGGCGCTCGCGGCCCGCGAAGCGGCGGGCGTGTTTCCGTGCGCCCAGCTCTCTTTGGCGGGCGAAATGGCGCCGCTGGCGGACAGCGACCGCGATGGCGCGATGGCCGCGCTGCAGGCGATGCTGGCCGGCGCCCGCATCGCGGACGCGCAGATGCGGCGCACCACCATCGGGCCCCATCTGTGCGATCTGGCCGTGCGCCACACCGCCAAGCGCATGGAGGCGCGCGATTGCTCCACGGGCGAGCAGAAGGCGCTGCTGATCTCCATCGTGCTGGCCGATGCCTGGGAACTGGCGCGCGCCCGCGACGGCTTCGCGCCGCTCCTGCTGCTGGATGAAGTGGCGGCCCATCTCGATGCGCGACGGCGCGCGGCGTTGTTCGAGGAAATCCTCGCGCTCCGCGCGCAGGCCTGGATGACGGGCACCGATCTGTCGCTGTTCGAAACGCTGGGGTCGCGCGCCGATATCTTCTTCGTCAATTCGGGCGAATTCGCCCGTCAGGAATAGACCATGTCCACTGCGCCCATTCCCCCCGACGACAATTCCTACGACGCCGATTCCATCAAGGTGTTGAAGGGGCTCGATGCCGTGCGCAAACGGCCGGGCATGTATATCGGCGACACGGACGACGGCTCGGGCCTGCATCACATGGTCTACGAGGTTGTGGACAACGCCATCGACGAGGCGCTCGGCGGCTTTGCCGATCGTGTGGACGTGACGCTCAATCCCGACGGCTCCTGCACCGTGCGCGACAACGGCCGCGGTATTCCCACCGACATGCATTCCGAAGGCGTGTCGGCGGCGGAAGTGATCATGACCCAGCTGCATGCCGGGGGAAAATTCGAGCAGAACGCCTACAAGGTGTCCGGCGGGCTTCACGGCGTGGGTGTATCGGTGGTCAACGCGCTGTCCGAACGGCTGGACTTGCGCGTGTGGCGCAACGGCAAAGAACATTACATGCGCTTCCAGGACGGCAACGCCGTGTCGCCGCTGACCGTCGTGACCGAAGGCGTCGACAAGCGCGGCACGGAAGTGACGTTTCTGCCCAGCACCAAGACCTTCACCAAGACCGAATTCGATTTCGCGACGCTCGAGCATCGCCTGCGCGAACTCGCCTTCCTCAATTCCGGCGTCACCATCGTGTTCGCCGATCTGCGCGGCGTGGAGAAGAAGGAAATCACGCTCCACTACGAAGGCGGGCTTGTCGAGTTCGTGAAATATCTCGACCGCGCCAAAACGGGGCTGATCGCCTCGCCCATCCTGATCGGGGCCGCGCGCGAAGGCACGACGGTGGAAGCTGCCCTCACGTGGAACGACAGCTATCACGAGAGCATGCTGTGCTTCACCAACAACATCCCGCAGCGCGACGGCGGCACGCATCTGGCCGGCTTCCGCGCCGCACTCACCCGCGTGGTGACGAAATACGCCGACGAATCTCCGCTGGGCAAAAAGGAAAAGGTCGCGCTGACCGGCGACGACTGCCGCGAAGGTCTCACCTGCGTGCTGTCGATCAAGGTGCCCGATCCGAAATTCAGCTCGCAGACCAAGGACAAGCTCGTCTCCTCCGAAGTGCGCCCCGTAGTGGAAGGCGTTGTGCTGGAGCAATTGGGCCGCTGGTTCGAGGAGCATCCCGCCGACGCCAAGCAGATCGTGGGCAAGGTGATCGAGGCGGCAGCCGCCCGCGAAGCCGCCCGCAAGGCGCGCGAGCTCACGCGGCGCAAGGGCGCGCTGGACGGCATGTCGCTGCCCGGCAAGCTGGCGGATTGCCAGGAGCGCGATCCCACCAAATGCGAGATCTTCATCGTGGAGGGCAATTCGGCCGGCGGCAGCGCCAAACAGGGCCGCAATCGCGAGAACCAGGCTGTGCTGCCGTTGCGCGGCAAAGTGCTGAATGTGGAGCGCGCGCGCTTCGACAAGATGCTGACCAATGTCGAGATCGCGACCCTGATCACCGCGCTCGGCACCGGCATCGGCCGCGAGGAATTCAACGCCGACAAATTGCGCTATCACAAGGTCATCATCATGACCGACGCCGATGTGGACGGCGCGCATATCCGAACCCTGCTGCTCACCTTCTTCTATCGCCAGATGCCCGACCTGATCGAACGCGGGCATATCTATATCGCGCAGCCGCCGCTTTATAAGGCGACGCGCGGCAAGTCCGAGCGCTACCTGAAGGACGAACGCGAGCTGACCGATTATCTCGTGAGCGAAGGCTCGGCAGGCGCCACGCTCACGCTCCACAGCGGCGAAACATTGGCCGGCGCGGATTTCGATGCCGCGATCGAAAAGGCGCGCGCGGCGGTGGCGGCTCTCGACGGTTTCCCGCGCCATTATCCCCGCTTCATGTTGGAGCAGGCGGCCATCGCGGGCGCGCTCAATCCTGACATCCTGACGGACAAGGAAAAAGGCAGCGTGGCGGCGGAATATATCGCGCGGCGGCTCGATCTGTTGTCCGACGAGACCGAGCGCGGCTGGCATGGCGAACCCACGCCGGACGGCGGACTCAAATTCTGGCGCGAAGTGCGCGGCGTGCGCGAGGCGGTGGCCATCGATGGCGCGCTGCTTTCCAGCGCCGATGCGCGCAAGCTCGACAAGCTGGCGGCCGAGCTGCAGACGACCTATCTCAAATTCGGCACGTTGCGCCGCAAGGACGAAGAGGCCGAAGTGCGCTCGCCCACGCAATTGCTGGACCTGATCTTCGAATGGGGCCGCAAGGGGCTCGCGTTGCAGCGCTATAAGGGTCTGGGCGAAATGAACGCACAGCAGCTGTGGGAAACCACCCTCGACGACAACGCGCGCACATTGCTGCAGGTGAAAGTGCAGCATGC
>JBEKLK010000098.1:0-10432 GCA_050010235.1 Rhizomicrobium sp. | reverse complement strand
CCAGATGCGTCGTGCCGCCTTTGCCGGGCGAAGTGCCGCCCACCATCTTCGTGCCGTAGGCGATGGCCTGTTCCGAATGGAACGTGCCCTGATTGCCCGTAAAACCCTGGCAGATCACTTTGGTGTTCTTATCAACGAGGATGGACATCAAACATCACTTTCCGGTTGCAGAGCCGTCACCTCCCCCTTTCAGGGGGAGGTGTCACTAAGCCAGCTTCGGATCGAGCTTCTTGCATGCGTCGATCAGGCCCATCACGGACTCGGACGATTTCGCGAGCTGCGTGCGCTCGTCCGGTGTCAGCTCCAGCTCCACGATGCGCTCGATGCCCTTCTCGCCGATGACAGCCGGCACGCCGACATACAAATCCTTGATGCCATAGGCGCCGTTCACATAGGCGGCGCAAGGCAGCACGCGTTTCTTGTCCTTCAGAAAGCTTTCCGCCATCTCGATGGCTGCCGTCGCCGGCGCGTAATAGGCCGAGCCGGTCTTGAGCAAGCCCACGATCTCGGCGCCGCCGTCGCGCGTGCGCTGCACGATCTGGTCGAGACGCGCCTGCTTGATCCAGCCCATCTTGACGAGTTCGGGAAGCGGCACGCCCGCAACGGTCGAGAAGCGCGGCATCGGCACCATCGTGTCGCCGTGGCCGCCCAGCACGAAGGCCGAAACATCTTCAACGCTCACGCCCATTTCCTCGGCGAGGAAGTGGCGGAAGCGCGCGCTGTCGAGCACGCCCGCCATGCCGGCCACCTTCGCATGCGGCAGGCCCGAGAATTGGCGCAGCGCCCACACCATCGCGTCGAGCGGATTGGTGATGCAGATGACGAAGGCATTGGGCGCATGCGCCTTGAGGCCTTCGCCCACTGCCGACATCACCTTGATGTTGATGGCGAGAAGATCGTCGCGGCTCATGCCGGGTTTGCGCGCTATCCCTGCCGTCACTATCACCACATCGGCGCCCGCGATGTCGGCATAGGAATTCGTGCCCTTGAACTTCGCATCATAGCCTTCGATCGGGCCGGCCTGCGCGATATCGAGCATCTTGCCCTGCGGCAGGCCCTCCACGATGTCGAACAGGACGATGTCGCCCAGTTCCTTGAGGGCCGCGAGATGGGCCAAAGTGCCGCCGATCTGTCCGCCGCCGATCAGCGCGATTTTCCTGCGAGCCATGAGGGATTTCCTGTGTGGGAGGGCCGGGCAGGTACTAGCGCGGCGGCATCGCCCTCGCAAGCACGGGCGCCGATTGCAGTTCTCAGGCGGCCGTCGCCCGGGCGCGGCGGGCCAAAAACGCAAGCGGAATGCACAGGGCGCACATGGCCGCAGCGAACAGCGCGCCCTTATGGTCGTTGGCCGCGAACAGCACGAGCAGGACGATATCGACGGCCAGCGCGAGCGCCGGCAGCCAGGGATGGAGGACAGCGCGATAGGGACGGATCAGGTCCGGCTCCCGCCACCGGACGACAAAATACGAAATCTCGACGATGACCGCGGCCAGGGTCGAAAGCGTGGCGATGAGGCCGAAGACGAGCTGGAATGCACCCGTCGAGGCGAGCGCCATCGATGCGACAGAGGACAACAGAAACGCCATATACGGGCTGCCACCGGCATTCACCGATTCAAACACGCCGGGAAGAAGCCGGTCGCGCGCCAGCGCAAAAAGCACGCGGGGCGCCAGCATGATGTTCGCATTGGCGCAGCCGATGACGATGATCATGCCGCCCAGCGCAAACAGGAGCGATGCGCCGTGGCCGGCCACGCGCGACAACACGGTCGCGAAAGGCAAAGGCGACGACGCGGTGCCCGCGATGCCCAACACGTGCAGCAGCATCGCGTTGACCGCGACATAGAGAAACGCTGTTACGGCAATGCCGATGAACACGGCGCGGGGCAGGCTGCGGGATGGCGCGACGCTCTCCTCCGAGAAGTAGATCGCGGCGTCCCAACCGGCATACGCGCCTTTGATGAGTTGATAGGCGCCGATCAGCGCCGCGAAACCGATGGGCGGCATCGTGGTCAGCGCAGCTGCCCCTTGCGACGGCACCAGCCATGCCGCAGCGAACACGAACCCGAACAGCAACAGCGCCTTGAGGATGCTGGTGGCGCCCTGCATGACGCTCCCTTCGCGGAGCCCTGCAATATTGGTTGCGTAGAGAAGCGCCTGCAGGCCCACGGCGACAGCAGCCTCATGGCCGTGGGTCGCCGGAATCGCCAGCGGCAGAAAATCCGCAAACACGACGCTGGCGGCGGCCGACCCCGCGCTGTGGCTCGAGAAGACCGTCCAGCCCACGATCAATCCGCCTGCATCGCCGAAGGCGCGATGGGCGAAGACATAAGGTCCGCCGGCGCGCGGCACCGATGTTCCCAACTCGACGACGACATTGGCGGAGAGGAGCGCATTGATTGCGCCCAGACACCACAGCGCGATGATCGGCCAGAAGGCGTGAACGGTGCCCGCGATGACGCTGGGCGAACGCAAAATACCCGAGCCGATCACCTCGCCGAAGCCGACGGCCACGCCGAAGCCCACACCCAACAGGCGCAGCAAATGTCCGCGGGATATTTCGGGCATATGATGAGGTTAGTTCGTGCGCCGCACGGCACATTCGCCCGCGCAGATGCGGAGCGTCAACTTGGCTACCACTCTCACGCCGCGTCGATGAAGCCGCCCATCTGGCGGTTCCACAGGCGCGCATAGGCTCCGCCCTTGGCGAGCAATTCGCGGTGCGGGCCTTCCTCGACGATGCGGCCCGCTTCGAGATACACGATGCGGTCCATGCCCGCGATGGTCGAGAGCCGGTGTGCAATAGCGATGACCGTGCGTCCCTGCATGAGAGTCCACAAGCCTTCCTGGATCAGATGCTCGGATTCGGAATCGAGCGACGAGGTCGCCTCGTCGAGCACGAGAATCTTCGCGTCCTTCACCAGCGCACGCGCGATCGCCACGCGCTGGCGTTCGCCACCCGAAAGCTTGATGCCCTGTTCGCCCACGATCGTGCCGTAGCCCGTCGGGCGCGCCTCGATGAAATCATGGGCATGCGCGTCGACCGCAGCCCGGATCACGTCCTCGTCGCGCGCCTCGGGACGCGCATAGCGGATGTTGTCGCGTACCGCGCGATGGAACACGCCCGGCGTCTGCGGCACTTCGGCGACCGCTTCGTTGAGCGTGTCCCAGGTGACGAGCGCGATGTCCTTGCCGTCGATCAGGATGCGCCCGCCCTGCGGCTCATATTGCCGGCGCAAGAGCTTGACCAGCGTGGATTTCCCGGCGCCGGACGGACCCACGAGACCCACCTTCTCGCCCGGCTTGATGTCGAGATTCAAATCCTGGAACACGGGCTGGCCGTCGGGATGGTGGAAGCGCACATGCTCGATGCGGATCGCGCCTTCCTTCACCGTGAGCGGCAACGCGTCCGGCGCATCCACGATCTCGTGCGGCTGGCTCACCAGTTCCAGCGCTTCGGTGAGCGTGCCCAACTGCTCGAAATAATCGAGCATGCGGAACGACAATTCCTGCACGCTGCGCGCGATCTGGTTGGCGAGCGCGTATATCATCACAAACGCGCCGACGCTGACGACGCCCGACAGCGCATCGCTGGCGGAAAGCGCGACGAGGCCCAGCAGCAGCGCCAGCGTGGCGAGCTGCATGAAAGTCCTAAGCATGATCAGGAACCAGCGCAGCCGGCGCGAGGCGTTCATTTCGTCGGCGAGAAAGAACGACAGGAACCGGCGCTCGTAAACCGCTTTGGCGAACGCACGCACCAGTTCGGCATTCGTGATCGCATCGACCAGGCGCCCCGTCGAGGTCGAGACTTCGTCGGAAAACGCTTTCGACAATTTCACGCAGCGCTGCGCGAGCGAGACGACGATGGTCAGATAGATCGCGGTCCATAGCCCCAGGATCGCGGCATAGCGCGCATGCGCTTCGTACATCAGCACCCCGCCCACCAGCACGAGGCCGGTCACGCGCACCATATCGAGGCAGAGAATGTTGAGGATCGAAACCGCCGCCTGACCCGCCTGCTTCACTTTCTGCCCGAGCTTGCCCGCGAAATTTTCCTGGAAGTAACGCGGGCTGTGTCCCAGCATGTAGGCAAACAGATATTTCTGCGCCAACGCGCGCATGCGCGGGCTGGTTTCGATATCGACCGCTTCATAGCCGCGATAGACCGTGGCGGAGACGAGCCAGATCGCGCCCATCACCACAACCCAGGGCAGCACCGCCTTCGCAAAACTCTGATGCAGCTTGTAGGCGGTGTTGAGCGAGTTGATCAGATGCGACAGCGCCAACGGGCCGAACGCATCGATCGCGGTTGCGGCCGCGGCCAGGATCACCAGGAGCGCGACGCGTTTGGGGAAATGGTTGCGGACCAGCATCCAGATGAATGCAAACGGACGCGATGGAATGGTCGCAAGCGGTCTCGCCTCGGCAAGCGCTTCGGGCCGAGCGAGAACTTCATCGGGAACGACATGCCGAGTCACGACACACGCGCGCGTCAGGGGGCGCGGAGAATAGCGTCCGCGCGCCGCTTTTGAAGGGGGAAAACCGGAAAAGTCCGCAGTGTGGCGAATTCGCCCCGGCCGACGCTTCCGCTCTTACGCGTCCGCGTTTTCGGCCGCGATCTCGCTGGCGCGATCCTGGCGCTCGCCGATACGGGCCGATTTGCCGCGCCGTCCGCGCAGATAATAAAGCTTCGCGCGGCGCACTTTGCCCTTGCGCACGATCTGTACGGAATCGACCAGCGGGCTGTAGACCGGGAACACGCGCTCCACGCCTTCGCCGTAGGAAATCTTGCGCACGGTGAAGCTCTCGTTGATCCCTTCGCCCTGGCGGGCGATGCAGACGCCTTCGAACGCCTGAACGCGCTCGCGGGTCTTGGTCTGCTTGGTCTTTTCGTCGAAGGTCGCGTCGACGACCTTCACATTGACCTTCAGCGTGTCGCCGGGGCGGAATTCCGGACGGCCCTTTTTGCCCTTGAGGGCCACCATTTGCTCGGCCTCGAGCTGCTTCAACAGGTTCATGACAGTCTCCGTCCGCCGGGCCAAAGCCGATAGGGTTCGTAAGGAAGGCGCGCCGTATAGCCTACCCTTTTTGCTTTTCATAGAGGGCCCAGAGGTCGGGCCGCCGGGACCTGGTGATGGCCTCGGCCTCCGCCTGCCGCCAGCGAGCGATTTCGGCATGGTTGCCGCCTGCCAGCACCGCCGGAATCTCGCGGCCCTCGAAGCTTTGCGGCCTTGTATAATGGGGGTATTCGAGGAGCCCGCCCGCGAAGCTTTCCTCGGCCGGGGAGGCCGCGTCGCCCAAAACGCCGGGGATCAGGCGAACGGCCGCTTCGATCAGGGCCATCGCCGCAATTTCGCCCCCGGCCAAAACGAAGTCCCCCAGCGAGATCTCTTCAAGCCCGCGGGCCTCGATGACGCGCTGGTCGATGCCTTCGAAGCGCCCGCACAACAGGATCGCGCCGGGACCTTCCGCCAGCGCTTTGACGCGCGCCTGGGCGAGGGGAAGGCCGCGCGGCGCCAGATAGATGGCCGGGCGCTCGGGACCGGTGGCGCGCGCGGCATCGACGGCCGCCGCCGCCACGTCGGCCCGCATCACCATTCCGGGTCCCCCGCCTGCCGGCGTGTCGTCGACGGTGCGATGCTTGCCGAGCCCGTGATCGCGGATGTCGCGGATCTCCAAAGACCACAATTCCTTCACCAGCGCTTTGCCCGGCAACGATGTGCCGAGCGGCCCCGGAAACATTTCGGGGAAAAGCGTGAGCACGGTCGCGGCCCAGCTCATTCGACGCCGTGCTCTTCTTCTGCGGCTTCGTCGTCGGGCACGGCGATGACGATGCGCGAAGCTTTCAGGTCGACGGTCGGCACGGTTTCGCGGGTAAAGGGCAGGAAAATGTCGCCGCCGTCGGCGCGCTCGATTTCGATCACGTCGCCCGCGCCGAAATTGTGAATGCCTTTCACGGTGCCGAGCGCGCGGCCTTCGCCGTCCTCCGCACGAAGCCCCACGAGATCGGCGTGATAGAACTCGTCCTCTTCCGTGGGTGGCAGGGCATCGCGCGCCACGCGAAGCTCCATGCCCTTGAGCGCTTCCGCGGCATTGCGATCGCCGATCCCCTTGAAGCGCACGACCGCGATATCCGCCTTGGCAAGACGCGCGGAGACGACATCGAATTCGCGGCCGTCCTGCCCGCGTAACGGGCCGTAGCCGCGCAAATTCTCGATCGCCGAGGTGAAGGTCTTCACCTTCACCTCGCCGGAAAGTCCCTGGGCGCCAATGACGACGCCCAGAAGGATGTCGCCGGACATGCGCGCGCGATCCTAGGTCTGTGGCGTTGCGGCGGCCGCCGCGGCGGCACGTTCCTGCGCTTTCTTCTTCGGCTTGGCCTTCTCGGGATTGTTGCGCTTGAGAGGCGGCAGCACGCCTTGTTCCGCCAGCAGGCGATGCACGCGATCGCTGGCGGTCGCGCCCTTGGCGAGCCACGCCTTGGCGGATTCCAAATCGAGCTTCATGCGGTCGGCATGATCGCGTGGCAAGAGCGGATTGTAGAAACCGATCTTCTCGATGAAGCGGCCGTCGCGCGGCGCATGCGAATCCGCGATGACGACATTGTAATGCGGGCGCTTCTTGGTGCCGCCCCGCGAAAGCCTGATCTTGAGTGACATGTCAATTTCCTTTCGTTGATCCGTGTACTGAATTTTGGTGCTCCGGGTAGGGGACTATCTCTTCCCTCCCGGAAACATTCCCGGCGGCAATTGCGGCATGCCGCCTCCCATTCCAAACGGCATCTTGCCGCCCATCTTGCCCATGCGCTTCATCATGTCCGACATCTGGCGATGCATCTTGAGTAGCTTGTTGACGTCCTGCACTTCCACGCCCGCGCCGCCCGCGATGCGCTTGCGCCGCGAGCCGTTGATGATGTCGGGCTTGGTGCGCTCGGTCTTGGTCATCGACAGGATGATCGCTTCCTGGCGCTTCAGGATGGAATCGTCGAGGCCGGCCGCCGCCATCTGGTTCTTGATCTTGCCCACACCCGGCAGCATCGCGAGCACGCCCTGCATGCCGCCCAGCTTCGTCATCTGGCGCAGTTGTTCGGCGAGATCGTTCATGTCGAACTCGCCCTTCTTCATCTTGCGAGCGATCTTCTCGGCTTTTTCCTTGTCGAGCGTTTCGGCCGCGCGTTCCACGAGGCTGACCACGTCGCCCATGTCGAGGATACGGGCGGCCACGCGCGCCGGATGGAACGCTTCGAGCGCATCGAGCTTCTCGCCCGTGCCGAGGAATTTGATCGGCGCGCCCGTCACGGAGCGCATCGAGAGTGCTGCGCCGCCGCGCGCATCGCCGTCGGAGCGCGTCAGGATGATTCCGGAAATCGTCACGCGCTCTTTGAACGATTTCGCGATGTTGACCGCGTCCTGCCCCGTGAGGCTGTCGGCGACGAGCAGCGTCTCGTGCGGCTTCACGGCGTCGCGCACCTGCGCCACTTCGCTCATCAGCGCTTCGTCGATGTGCTGGCGGCCGGCCGTATCGAGGATGACGGCGTCGTAGCCGCCGACCTTCGCCGCGGCGAGCGCGCGCTTGGCGATGTCGAGCGGCATCTGGTTCGCGAGAATGGGAAGCGTCGGCACGCCGGCCTGCTCGCCCAGGATCTTCAACTGCTCCATCGCGGCCGGACGGCGGACGTCGAGCGAGGCCATCAGCACGCGTTTCTTGTCGCGATTCTGCAGCATCATCGCGAGCTTGGCGGAGGTCGTCGTCTTGCCCGAGCCCTGCAGGCCCACCATCAGGATGGGCGCGGGCGGGCTGCCGAGTTCGAGGCCCGCGCTTTCGCTGCCCAGCGTTTCCACCAGCACGTCATGAACGATCTTGACGACCTGCTGGCCGGGCGTGACCGAGCGGATGACGTCTTCGCCGATCGCACGCGGGCGGACCTTGTCGATGAATTCCTTGACGACCGGCAGCGCCACGTCGGCGTCGATCAGGCTGTCGCGCACTTCGCGCAACGCCTCGTCGACATCGGCCTCCGAGAGCGCGCCGCGCCCCCTGAGCTTGTCGAACACGCCGCCAAGGCGGGTTTGCAATGCGTCGAACATTGAATGCCTTTTGCCATTTCCCACCCTCCCCTTGAGGGAGGGTCGAAATTGGATTTGTGCGTGAGCACGAAGCCAATTTCGGGGTGGGGTGATGTCGATAGAGCACCCCGCCCCGAAAAATTCTTCGGCTCGCGCCTCGAATTTTTCGACCCGCCCTCAAGGGGCGGGTGGAAAAATGCGCCGGGCCTAGCGAGACCCAAAGCACGAACGCCCCAGGGGGCGCACCTGCGCTGCCTGGGGGCGATCCTGGGCCGAGCCCAGGACCGGAAGCTTCTCAGCGTTCCGGATCGGGAGGGGATGTAGAATTTGAGCCCCGGCGAGTCAAACTGTAAAGCATAACTTGACAGTCGCAGAGCGTTCGTTCATATTGCGCGTGGGAGAAATGCGCCCCCCGCTGGTAATTGCAATTCGTAGTTACAAATAATCCCGCACCTGGCGCATATATGATGTTGTTCGCAAGAAAATTTGTGAGCGGCGAGTGCAGGGGTTGGCAAGATGATTCAGTCGTTCGCCCATAAGGGATTGAAGGAGTTGTTTGCGACCGGAGCATCCCGGCGAGTTCGTCCCGATCTGTGGAAGCGCTGCGCGCAGATATTGGATGCTTTGAATGCGGCGGCAGATTTATCGGAGCTTGCGCTGCCGGACTGCGATTGCATCCGGACAGCCGATACAAGCCAACACGTTGGCGGATGGACGTAAATGGACCGTGGCGCATCACATTCGAGTGGGAAGATGGCGAAGCGTACAAAGTCGACCTCGTCCAAGATCATTGAACCGCAGTCGGCGCGAAAGCCGACGCATCCGGGCGAGCTGTTCCGCGATATCGTACTTCCGGAGCTTGGCCTTTCGGTGAGCGCCGCGGCTCGCGAACTTGGTGTTTCGCGGCAGACGCTCCACGCCGTGATGTCCGGGCGTTCCGCCGTCACTGCGGAAATGGCGCTCAGGCTCGGCCGCTTCTGCGGAAATGGGCCTGGGCTTTGGATGCGCATGCAGCAAGCGTTCGATCTGTGGCAAGCGCAATCGGCGTTGAACGGCAAGCTGGACCGCATTCCCGTCCACAGCATTGCTGCCGAGTAGCGCTAACGACCCAACCCCAGTTTCTCCCTCAGATACACGAAACTCAGCGCCCACATTTCGGCCGCTTGTTTGTGGTCGGCAGCGGCCGCATGTCCGCCGTCGGTGTTTTCATAGAACATCACGTCGTGGCCTTGCGCGAGCATCCTGGCCGCCATCTTGCGCGCATGGACCGGCGTCACGCGGTCGTCGCTGGTGGCGGTGACGAAGAGGACGGGCGGATATTTCACGTCCGGCTTCACATTCTGATACGGCGAATATTTGAGGATCCATTCGCGTGCTTTCGGATCGGCCGGATCGCCATATTCCGCGATCCAGGATGCGCCGGCACCGATCTCGGTATAGCGGATCATGTCGATCAGCGGCACCTGGCAGACGACCGCGCCGAACAAATCGGGCCGTTCCACCATGTTCGCGCTCACGAGCAGGCCGCCATTCGAACCGCCCATGATGCCGAGTTGCTTCGGAGTGGTGATGCCCCGAACGGTCAGATCGGCCGCGACCGCCTGGAAATCGTCATAGGCCTTCTGACGGTTCTCCCTGAGGGCAGCCTGATGCCAGGCCGGCCCGAACTCTCCGCCGCCGCGAATGTTGGCGAGCACATAGACGCCGCCTTTGGCGAGCCACAGCAGACCGAAATTGGTGGAATAGACAGGCGTTTCCGAAACCTCGAACCCGCCATAGCCGTAAAGCACCGTGGGCGCAGGGCCCGCAATGTTTTTCGCACGCGTGACGAAATAGGGAATCTTCATGCCGTCTTTCGAGGTCGCCTCGAATTGCTCCGTGGTGAGGTTCGATGCGTCGAAGCGCGCCGGCAGCGATTTGATCGCGACCGTCTTGTCGTCGCCGGAATCGGCATAGAGCGTCGTCGGCGTCACGAAATTCTCGAAGCGGAATTCCGCTTCCGGGCCGTAATCGTTGGTCGAAACGATATGCGTCGAACCGTGGCCGGGGAGGTCGAGCGTCGAATCGCTCCATGCCCCCTTTGCCATATTGAACCGGAACGCGTGAATCGATCCGACGACATTGTCGTAAATCGATGCATAAACGGCGTCCCGCCCCGTCGCCACTTCGTCCACGCTTGAACGCGGTCCAGGTGAGTACAGAACTCTGTATTGAACCGGTTTGTCCGAGTTGAAGTAGTTCTCGAACGGATAGCTCACCAATGAACCCTTGTTCAATTTGGTGCCTAACAGCGGTCCTGGCTCCGATGCGTTGGTGAGGAATGGCGGTGTCCAATCTTCGCGCAACGTGAAAACAATTTGACCGCCG
>JBEKLK010000097.1:0-10452 GCA_050010235.1 Rhizomicrobium sp. | reverse complement strand
ACCAGATGCCCTTGTCGCCGAGATCGACCTTCGTGATGCCGGACTCAAAGCCGCCAACAAGCGGATGCTTCGTCTGATAGGCGTGCCACGCGCCGGTCGCTTCCTCTTCGGATTTGTAGGCGCCGATCTGCAGCACGAACGCACCGGTGCTCGCGGCAGGCTTTGCGGCCGGTGCTTGCGTAGATGCTGCAGTGGGCGTTGGCGTCGTAGTCGCCGACGGCTCGGCAGCGGGCGACGCGACCACGGCGGCCAGCTTGGCCGGAGGCTTGGTGGCAACAGGCGCCGGCGCGGGCGTCGGTGCCGCGGTCTGCGCGGCTGGCGGCGTGCTCTTCACGAGCTTCGTCGGCGCAGATGTCTGAGCAAGTGACGCCTTCGGTGTGGCATCAGGCGGCGCCGAAGGACGGATCACGGGTGCAAGCGACGGCGACGTCGCGGGCGATGCCGCCTGCGCCGATGGGCCGGCCGGCGTGGGCGCCGGTGGCGCGGATTCTTCGTCGCTGGAATCGTCCGGCGGCGCGGGTGCCTGGTAGATCTTGAGCCCCGTCAGGGGTGTCTGGGTTCCGCCCGGATTGGACGGCGCCGTCTTTACCGGACCTGTCTCGGCCACGATCATGCGCGCCGCATCGGAGCGCCCCCTTGCCACACCTTGCGTATAGGCGAGCCAAACCACGCCCGCGAACATCGCGAAAACCAACAGACCGATGACGATCAGAAGCGGAAGACGCGAGCCTTCATCCTCCGGCTCGTCGTCGACCGCCCCGTCAAAGACGCGAACGTCGTCCGAAGGCTCATAGGCGCCACGTTCGAAACTGGGCATCAGGAACCTGCTCCCGGCGAATCTTGAGCGTGATTTCTAGCACCCCAATGAGGCCGAATCACGGAAAAGCCCACTGTCAAACCGAGATTTCCGTATGGAATATCCGCTTATGCTCCTGAAGCGCGTAGCGGTCGGTCATGCCGGCGATGTAGTCCCGCACCACGCTTGCGGTTAAGGCGTCGCGCGGACGGCCGCAGGCGGCGGCCCAATCGGGCGGCAAAAGCGCCGGATTGCCGCTGAACGCTTCGAACAGGTCGGTCACCGCGCCCTGGGCAGCCTTCATTGAGGCCACGACGCGGGGATGGCGGTACATATGCGCGAACAGGAATTCCTTGAGCGCGACGATTTCGCCCATCATTCGCGTGCTGAAGGCCGCGAGCGCATCCGGGTGGGCCCGCACGTCCGCCACCGAGCTCGGCCTCACGCGCGCGATGCGTCGTCCCGTCTCGCCGATCAGATCGCCGATCAGCGCGCCGATCAGCCGCCGCACGATCTCGCCGATCAGCCGGCCCAACTCGATCTCGCCGTAACGGGCGCGCGTGGCGACGACGTGCGGGCCTACCAGCGGCGCATCGACCAGATCGTCGAGTGCGAACAGGTTGGCGCGCAAGCCATCGTCGATATCGTGATTCACATAGGCGATGTCGTCCGCCAATGCGGCGACTTGCGCCTCCAGACCGGGCCAGGTCGCGAGACCCAGCGGCCATCGCGCATCGAACGACACGATCGGCCCCGGCAACGGCGCGGCTCGCGCCTTCGCCAGCGGTCCATTGTGTTTGACGAGGCCCTCAAGCGTTTCCCAGGTGAGATTGAGCCCGTCGAATTCCGGATAGCGATGCTCCAGTTTCGTGACCAGCCGCAACGTGTGCGCGTTGTGATCGAAACCGCCGAATTCGCGCGTGGCGGCGTTCAACGCCTCCTCGCCCGCATGGCCGAACGGCGTGTGGCCGAGATCGTGGGCGAGTGCGAGCGCTTCGGCGAGGTCTTCGTCCAGCGCCAGCACGCGCGCGACCGAACGCGCGATCTGCGCCACCTCCAGCGAATGGGTGAGCCGCGTGCGGTAGTAATCGCCTTCGGACTGCACGAAAACCTGCGTCTTGTGCTTGAGGCGCCGGAAGGCGGTGGAATGGATGATCCGGTCGCGGTCGCGCTGAAAACAGGTCCGCGTGGCGCTTTCCGGCTCGGGATACAAGCGGCCGCGGCTGGTGGCCGGAATCGTCGCAAACGGCGCACGGGCTCTCGGCGCTTCGAATAACGGGCCGATCAGCCGGCCGGCCGGCGGTTGCTTAACGTCCAAGGTCTTTGCTCCGGGCCCCGCAAGGACTACATAAGGGGCGACTACATATAGTCGGACAATGCTCAAAGCAGGAAACAAATGAACGCGGAAGTGCCGGTCACCGTCTCGGCCCGGGCCGCCAGGCAGATCGCCAAGATTCTGCAGGCGGAGTCCGCGCCCATGATGCTGCGCGTGGCGGTGACGGGCGGCGGCTGCTCGGGCTTCCAATACAATTTCGCCCTGGACGATTCGCGCACCGACGACGACCTCGTCATCGAGCGCGACGGCGTGACGGTGCTGGTCGATCCGATGTCGCTCGATTTCCTCAAGGGTGCGGAGATCGATTACGTCGACGACCTGATCGGCGCGGCGTTCAAGGTCCACAACCCCAACGCCACCTCCTCCTGCGGCTGCGGCACGTCGTTTTCGGTCTGACCGCACGCATGAAAATCGCCACCTGGAATGTGAACTCGGTGAAGGCGCGGCTGGAGACGGTCGTGCAGTGGCTGAAGGAGGCCCAGCCGGACGTCGTGTGCCTGCAGGAAATCAAGACCACCGACGACACCTTTCCGGCCGACGCGTTCGAGGCGCTCGGCTACAATTGCGCCGTACACGGACAAAAGACCTATAACGGCGTGGCGATCCTTTCGAAACGCCCCATGGAAGACGTGACGCCGCGGCTACCCGGCGGCGACGGCGACGATCACGCACGCTACATCGAGGCCGTCGTGCCCGGCGAACACGGCGTGATGCGGGTCGCGTCGATCTACGCGCCGAACGGCAATCCCATCGGCACCGACAAGTTCAAATACAAGCTCGCCTGGCTGGAACGTCTCGCCAAACACGCGACCGAGCTGCTCGCGCTGGAAGAGCCGCTGGCCCTGATGGGCGACATCAATGTGATCCCGACAGCCGACGATTGCTACGACCCGAAGGCGTGGCTGGGCGACGCATTGTTCCAGCCGGAATCGCGCGCGGCGCTCAGGCGGATTGAGTTTCTCGGACTCACCGACGCGTTCCGCGCCTGCCACGCAGAGCCGCAGCAATACACCTTCTGGGATTATCAGGCGGGCGCCTGGCAGAAGGACCACGGCATCCGCATCGATCACATCCTGCTCTCGCCGCAAGCGGCCGACCGCCTCAACGCGAGCGGCATCGACAAGCATGTGCGCGGACGCGAAAAACCGTCCGATCACGTACCGGTGTGGTGCGAGCTGGCGGTGTAACGGAGCGCGGGCATCCTGCCCGCACTTTAAAAAAAAGAAAAGGCGGGCAGGATGCCCGCGCTCCGTTTTAGATCTGATCTCGTCCGTCTTCGCGCGAAAAGATTGCCTCTAAGCTCGTCAGGTTCATCCCGTGCTTCAGATAATTGTAAGGCGTGAGGTTCACCGCCTTGATCAGGATGCGCGCGATCTGCGCGCCGTTTTCACCGGGCACCATGTCGAAATCGAGCACGTTGATGCAGCCCGTGTCCTGTTCGAAGGCGTTGGTGGCGGCGAGGCCGGCGCCGGCGGCCCAGCTCAAGAGCAACCGATTGATGCCTTCATGGGCCACGACGAGAATTTGCTTCCAGTCCGGTTTGCCCAGAAGTTTTTGGATCGCGCCGACCGCGCGCGCCTGCGCACCGGCAAACGCTTCGCCGCCTTCGAGCATCGTCGCGCCGGGTTCGGCCGCTTTCGAAAAATAAAACGACATCGCCGCGATCAATTCCTTGCGGCTCTTCACCGACATATGGGCACCCTGGATTTCGACGAGCTCCGGCTCGGTCTCCAGCGCAGGCGCCGTATCGACACAGGACAGCACGATCTCCGCCGTCTCCCGCGTGCGCGGATAGCCGGAGCAGATCGCACGATCGAACGGAACCTGCGCAAAGGCGCGGCCCGCGGCGGAGGCTTCCTGGCGGCCGCGCGGCGACAGCACCACATCGCGCGTCGAACGCGAGCGCACGACTTCGGGTGACAGATAATCGACATTGCCGTGACGCATGAGATAGATGCGACGGCGTCCCGTCGTGCCGGGAAGCGTGCTCATCGTGTCACGCCTCAGACTGCGCCGGCCGCTTCGAGCTTTTTGATCTCGTCCCGGCTGAAGCCCCAGCGCGACAGCGCACGTTCGGCATTGGCCTCTTCCGGCGGTCCCTGGATCTCCGGCTCCGTACGGCTGAAGCGCGGCGCGGGCGCGGGCTGCATCACGCCGGCGACCTCGACAAACGTCTTGCGCGCCACATTGTGCGGATGCCTGGGCGCCTCGGCGAGCGTGAGCACAGGCGCATAGCACACATCGCTCCCCAGCATGATGGCGTCCCATTCGTCACGCGTCTTTGTCTTGATCACCGCAGCGAGCTTCGTCTTCAGCGTGGGCCAGCCGCTATGCTTGAGCTGTTCCTCGAATGCCGGATCGACGATGCCGGTTTTCGCAAGCAACTCGCGATAGAATTGCGGCTCGATCGAACCGAGTGCGACGAACTTGCCGTCTTTGGTTTCGTAGGTGTCGTAAAAATGCGCGCCTGAATCGAGCATGTTCCTGCCGCGTTCGTCGGCCCAATTTCCGCCCGCGATCATGCCGTAGAACATCGACATCAGCGACGCCGCGCCGTCCGTCATGGCCGTGTCGACCACCTGCCCCTTGCCGGATTTTTTCGCTTCGAGGAGCCCGCAGACGACGCCGAAAGCGAGATAGAGCGCGCCGCCGCCGAAATCGCCCACGAGATTGAGAGGCGGAACGGGTTTTGCGCCCGCATTGCCGATCGCGTGCAGCGCGCCGGTGAGCGCGATGTAGTTGATGTCGTGGCCGGCGGCGAGCGCCAGCGGGCCTGTCTGGCCCCAGCCCGTCATGCGGCCATAGACAAGTCTCGGATTGCGCTTGAGGCAAACATCGGGGCCGAGCCCCAGCCGCTCCATCACGCCGGGACGAAAGCCCTCGATCAGCGCGTCGGCCTTTTCGATCAGCTTGAGCGCGGTTTCCACCGCTTCCGGTTTTTTCAGATCGAACATCACTGCGGGGCGTCCGCGATAGGTGATTTCGGTCTTGCCGGGCATGCGGCCGCCCTTGCGATCGATGCGGATGACTTCCGCGCCCATGTCCGACAGCAGCATGGCCGCGAACGGCCCCGGCCCGATGCCCGCGAATTCGACGACCTTTATGCCCTGCAAAGGACCCATGATCTGCTCCGTCCGGATAGCGCCGGAAATGTCTTAGCGGGGTGACGTGCGGGCGTAAACAGAGACGAATCCTTACAGGGATTGCGCGTCGTCGGCCGTCAGAACCGAGCCCGTGATGGCGCGCGAGGCGTCCGACGCGAGCAGCAGCAGCAAGCCGTCGAGGTCTTCCGGCCGTTCGAGGCGTCGCCGCGGAAAGCCGCGAATTTGTTCCCTGCCTTTTTCCGAATTGAACCAGGTATCGTTCAATTCGGTTTCGATATAGCCGGGGCAGATCGCATTCACGGTGATGTCATGCCGCACCCATTCGCGGGCAAGGCATTGCGTCATCATCGCGATCCCGGCTTTGGCGATGCAATAAGCCGTCATGCCCGGCAACACGCGAAAGCTTCCGATCGATCCGATGTTGACGATGCGCCCGCGCTGCTTGCGCGCGATCATCCGTCGTCCCATTTCGCGGGCGAGCAGAAAAGGGCCGCGCAAATCGGTGGCGATCATCCGGTCGAAATCCGCAACCGCGAGATCGACCGATGGCCCAGGCACGTTCATGCCCGCATTGTTGACGAGAATGTCGATGGATCCGAGCGCCGCTTCCGCTTCGTCGAGCGCCGGCGCAATGCGCGTCGCGTCCGTCACGTCGAGCACGATGGCAGCACTTCGCCCGCCAAGCTGTTCGATCTCGGCGCGGACTTCATTCAATCGATCTACGCGCCGCGCCGAAACCGCGACGGCCGCACCTGCGCCCGCCAGCTCCTTCGCAAAGTGCCGCCCCAACCCGCTGCTCGCGCCGGTGACGAAAGCGGTGCGGCCTTTCAGATCGATTTCGGGCATCGGAAACCTCCGGCCGGCTCAGTACCGGTTTTGCGGATTGGAGACCACAGGAAGCCGGCTGATCCGGCCAAATGGCGCAGACAAACTGCTGGGGTTGACAAAAGGACCGGTTGGGTTCTAGTCTCCATAAGAACACATCATGAACGAAATGATGGCGCGCCGCCTGCCGATGAAGCACGTCTCGATTGCACCTCCAGCTACCGCCTTGCGGCGGGCGCAGCATGCGGGCGCCCAAAAACGGCGATTTTTTTTCGCGGCAAAGACGGAGCGCGGGCATCCTGCCCGCATGGACGGCGACGCAAGAGGAAAAGCGGGCAGGATGCCCGCGCTCCCAAGACATCGTGCGGATAACAGGCGAATAACAGGCGGAGATCAGGCGAAATATCAGGCGGATAACAGGGCCTGCTCCGCCTGTTATTTGCGCCGGAAAGCCGCAGTTTGCCTGGGTTTTTCGAGCGAAAAACAGGGACGAATTTTTTTCGCGCCAAAAACGGAGCGCGGGCATCCTGCCCGCATGGGCGGCGACGCAAGAGGAAAAGCGGGCAGGATGCCCGCGCTCCGAAAGCAACAAGACCGCGTCCGCTCTCCTCGAACCGTTTGTTCAGGTCTTTCCGGCCACAATCCCGGCATGTCCCTCGAGGTTTCGTCACCCTCCTCGCGCGCGATCTCGCCTGCGGTTCGCGGCGCGGGCGTGCTGGTGCTTGCCGTGTTCGGGGTGGCGCTGTTTTCCTCGGCGTTCCTGCTGTTCTGGATCGAGCCGCTGTTCGCGCGGATGGCATTGCCGCACCTGGGCGGATCGCAGGGGGTGTGGAACACCTGCCTCGTGTTCTTCCAGGCGAGCCTTCTGCTCGGCTACACCTACGCGCATCTGCTCGCGCGGTATTTGCCGCTGCGGGGCCAGGTGCTGGTGCATCTGGCGGTGCTGGCGGTCGGCGCGGCGTTCCTGCCGATTGCCATGAACGCGGGCTGGGCGCCGCCTGCCAACGGATCGCCCGTGCTGCCGCTGCTGGCGTTGCTCACTGTCACCCTGGGCTGGCCGTTCTTCGCATTGTCCGCCAACGCGCCGCTGCTGCAGCACTGGTTCTCGTTCACGTCGCACAGGCAGGCCGCCAATCCCTATATGCTCTATGCCGCCAGCAATGCGGGAAGCCTGGCGGCGCTTCTCGCCTATCCGTTTCTGCTCGAACCCCAATTCAGCCTGAGCCGGCAATCGGCGTTGTGGTCGTTCGGCTTCTTCGCGCTCGCGGCGATGATCGCCATCGCCGGAACATACCCCGCGCGTGTGCGCGCCACGGCGGTGCAGGCGCGGGCAACCGTTCAAAGCAGTCGCGTCGGATGGCGCCTGCGGCTCACCTGGCTCGTCTATGCCGCGATTCCGTCGAGTCTGTTGCTCGGCGTGACCGGCTATGTGACGACGGATATCGCCTCGATCCCGCTCCTGTGGATCGCGCCGCTCGCGCTCTATCTCGCCACCTTCGTGCTGATCTTTGCCGCGCGTCCGCCGATCCCCCATATCTGGATGGTCCGCGCGCTGCCGGGGGCGATCGTCCTTGCGGCGGCCGGCTTCTGGCTCGCGCCCCTTTCGCTGGCCGCGGCCATCGCCACGCATTTCACGGCCTTCTTCATCGTCGCGATGGCGTGTCACGGCGAACTCGCGCGGCTGCGCCCGGACGTGAACCGGCTCACCGAATTCTATTTCTGGATGTCGCTGGGGGGAGTGGTCGGCGGCGCGCTCACGGCCCTCGTCTCGCCGCTGGTGTTCAACGGCATCATCGAATATCCGCTGGTGCTTGGGCTCGCCTGCCTGGTGCAACCGGACCGCGCGGCCGAAAAGAAGCTGAGCGCCATCCAGATTGCGCTGCTGGCTGCCGCGATTCTCGTCGTGCTGGTCGAGCCCGCCGCGCATTTCGGGCCGCTGATGTCTGCCTCGCTGTCGCTGTGGGCGATTGCGATGATCGCGGTGTTCGCATTCCAGCCGAAGGCGTTCAATCCCGCGCTCCTCGCCCTCGCGCTGCTGCTCGCATCTTTCGTGGGGCACACGATCTACACCCGCGACGGCACAGTCATCTGGCGCGGCCGCAGCTTCTACGGCGCCTATGTCGTTACGCAGGACGATACCCATGGCTACCGCCTGATGTTCCACGGCACGACCTTGCACGGTGTCGAGCTGCTCAAGGCGCCGCCGCAACCTCTCACCTATTACGCGCATGGCGGACCGCTCGGCGACGCGATGCGCGCGCTCGGTCCTCGCGCCCACAGCGTTGCCGCGGTCGGGCTCGGCATCGGCAGCGTCGCGTGCTATGCGCGGCCCGATCAATCCTGGACGTTTTTCGAGATCGACGGACTGGTCGCAGACGTCGCCGCGCGCTCGGGACTGTTCCGCGAATTGCCGCAATGCGCGCCGCAGGCAAAAATCGTTCTGGGCGACGGACGCCTGAGCCTGGAGCGCCAACCGGCGCACCGTTACGACCTGCTGATCCTCGACGCCTTTTCCTCGGACGCCATTCCCGTGCATCTCGTCACGCGCGAAGCGTTTGCGAGTTATGTGCGCGCGCTGAAGCCGCATGGCGCGATCGCGCTGCACATCACCAACCGCTATTTCGACCTGGCGCCGATCATCGCGCGCATCGCACCCGAAGCGGGCCTCGTCGCGTATGACTGGGATTTCAAGCCGCCCGCCAAAACCGATTTCGCGATCCTGAGCGTGTCGCATTGGATCGTGCTGGCCCGGAGCGCTGCCGATCTCGGCGCGATTGCCACCGACGGCCATTGGACGCATCGCGTCGCCGATCCGAAGGTCCGGCTATGGACCGACGACTACTCCAATCTGCTCGCGGCCCTGCGCTGACAGTCGCGTGCTTGCGGGCTTACCGACATCGACTGTTCGCGTCGCGCCGTCGCCGGCTGTGAACGCTCACTGAATTTTGAACTCTTTTTCTCGCGATAATTTGCCAACGATGACACCAAAGCCTCCGATGCTCACCTGCCGCCGCTTGTCACCCAACGCAGGCGGCCCTACGTATTTCGCATGAGAAAACAACGCGCTTTGATTTCGCTTCTGCTCGCTCTCGCATCCGCGACCTGTGCCTGGGGGGATGCAGGCGATCTGTGGCAAACTTACCTGCAAAAGGATTTTTTCTCCCTCGCCGACCGCCTTCTGCCCCGGCAGGACAATGAGCCGGATCGAACGCTTTTCCTGCGCGCGAACGCGGAAGCGGCTTTTGGTCAACATACCGCCGCCATTGCAGATCTGAACCGGCTCCTCGCGCGCAAACCCGATAGCGATTTGCAGTCCCTCGCTCGCCGACTGTTGATGCGCGAAAATCGCGCAGACTATCGCTACGCCGCCGCATTGGCGGCGATCGAGCCTCTGGTGCCACCCGACGCGATCAAGGACACACCCGACCAGGCCGATCTGCGCAACTCGGCGCTGTTCATGCGGGCGCTTTCGGATGTGGCGCCTCAGACAGTCGAAACGAATGGAGCCCCGATTGTCGTTCGGCGCAGCCCGGACGGTCGCGTTCCCGTGACGGTCAACGGCCACGACATGAATCTGATATTCGACACGGGTGCCGCCTTCTCGGTTCTGGCCGAGTCGACTGCCGTGAAGGCCGGCCTCGAAATCCGGCATGTCCATCTTTCGGTGGGTTCGTCGACCGACGCCAATGCCAGCGCGAGTATCGCCGTCGGAGATGTCGGGTTCGGCGCCTCGCACATCCGCAATGTCGTATTCCTGATCCTGCCGGATGCGGGATTGAAGATGCCGGACGGATTTGTCATGCCCGGATTGATCGGGTTTCCGGTTTTGACGGCGCTCGGCCCCATTCGTTATGGACGGGATGGGTCGCTGCTCGTCTCGGAGGCCTCGAAGGCGCAAAAGCCGAATCTGGCGCTGAACGGCAACAACGTGCTCGTGCTCATCGGGATCGAGAACACGCGGCAACTCTGCCAGCTCGACACCGGAGCGGACAACACAGTTTTTTACGAACCGTTCTACCGGCGTTTCCCAAAATTGTTCATCGATCCATCGCGCAATCATGTGCTCAAGATCGGCAGCGCCTCGGGCGCTCGCGAAATCCCGGCCTATAAACTGGCTTCCATGGATTTTATGCTGGCCGGCAAGCCGATCCACCTGACGGGCCCGGACGTCATGACGAAATCGATCCGGGAACCCGATGAGAATTATGCGTCCTGCAACATCGGCATGGACGCGCTAAAGACCTTCAAATCCTACACCATCGACTTGAAACATCTTCGTCTCGGTCTCGATGACGGTCGCTAACCCAGCCCATGCCCGACGCACTGCGCCGGCGAAATCGAACTTTTCACCACCCGTATATTTGCTTATGCTCCAGCCATGCAGATCGACA
>JBEKLK010000096.1:0-10631 GCA_050010235.1 Rhizomicrobium sp. | reverse complement strand
CGATGCGGTTGCGCATCACCACCCAATCGAGGGCCGGCTTGCGCGCGAGCAGCCGTTTCTTGCGACAATCCCAGACGAAGTCACTGTAAAGACTCGGGCTCTTGACCTCGAAACTCGTGGGATCGATACGCGCCAGAAGATCGAAGTCGACGAAGCTGTCGTTCAACGGCGTGACCAGCGTATCCGCCGAGGCGTGGCCCAGCCGCGACAATTGCGTATCCGCGCCGGGCGTATCGATCACGATAAAATCGAAGCGCCCTTCCGCGTCAGCCAGGAGCGCGGTCAGCCGCTTGCTTTCTTCTTCCGCTGCGGCGTCGAGCGATTTCGATTGCGAACGCGCGAACGGCAACACCTCCGGCATGGCCAGAGTCTTCGCGCCCTTGTCGCGCCAAGCGACGCGATTCTCAAGATGGCGCGAAAAGCTCCTCTGCCGCGTATCGAGATCGATCGCGGCTACGCACTTGCCTGCGCGCGCCAAAGCCACGGCCACGTGCATGGCGGCGGTGGTCTTCCCCGAACCGCCCTTTTCATTCCCGAAGACGACGATGTGCGCCCGCTGATCCGCCATGACGCCATGTCTAAGGGAGAATCAGTCCAGGCCGAAGCTAAATTCCGTCCTGCTCGCTGGAGAGGAGCGCGGCGTTTCCGCCGGCTGCCGTGGTGTTGACGGTGTAGGTGCGCTCAAGCGCGAAACGCTGTAGATAATGCGGACCGCCGGCTTTCGGGCCCGTGCCCGACAGGCCTTCGCCCCCGAAGGGCTGCACGCCCACCACAGCGCCGATCTGGTTGCGGTTCACATAGATGTTTCCGGCATGGATTCGGGCACGCACGAACGCGGCCGTTTCCTCGATGCGGCTGTGAACACCGAGGGTCAGGCCATAGCCGGTCGCGTTGATCGCGTCGCAGACGTCGCCGAGCCTGTCTGACGCGAAACGCACGACATGCAGAACGGGTCCGAACACTTCACGCCGCAATTCGCCGATCGATCCGATCTCGAATACATGCGGCGCAAAGAACACGCCGTTGGCAAGTTCCGGGGCGAGCGGCAACTTGCGCAACAACTTTGCCTCGCGCATCATGCGTGTGGCATGCGCTTCGAGGTTGGCGCGCGCCTCTTCGTCGATCACCGGACCGATATCCGTATCGAGGCGCATCGGATCGCCGAGTTTGATCTCATCCATCGCACCCAGGATGAGTTCGAGCATCTTGTCAGCGACGTCGTCCTGCAGGAACAGCACGCGCAACGCCGAACAACGCTGGCCCGTGCTGTCGAAGGCGGACGCGATCACGTCACGCGTCACTTGCTCGGGGAGCGCCGTCGAATCCACGATCATCGCGTTTTGACCGCCGGTCTCCGCGATCAAAGTGGCCAACGGGCCGCTGCGTTGCGCGAGCGCGCGATTGATGGCGGTGGCCGCGTCGGTCGAGCCGGTGAATGCCACACCCGAAAGCCGCGCATCTCCGAACAGCGCATTGCCGATGCGCGGTCCGTCGCCCGGCAGGAGATGGAGGATGTCCGTCGGTACGCCCGCTTCGTGCATCAGCCTCACAGCTGCGGCAGCAATCAAGGGAGTCTGCTCGGCGGGCTTCGCCAGCACGGCGTTGCCGGCCGCCAGTGCGCCCGCGACCTGGCCGGTAAAGATCGCCAGTGGGAAATTCCACGGGGAAATGCAGGCAAATACGCCCCGCCCGTGCAGTGAAAGCTCATTCTCTTCGCCGGTCGGCCCCGGCAGCGCTACCGGTTTGTCGAACAGCGCGCGGGAGCGCTCGGCGTAATAACGCAGGAAATCGACCGCCTCGCGCACTTCGCCGAGCGCATTCGGCAACGTTTTGCCCGCCTCGCGCACGGCCAGCGCCATCAAATGCGCCTGGTTCTTTTCAAACAGATCGGCGGCACGTTCGAGAACGGCGGCGCGTGCGTCGCCGCCCAAGCGATCCCAGCTTTCATGGGCGGCGTGGCCGCGCGCAAGTGCGTCGGTGGCGTCGGTCGCACTCGCTTCGATCGTTTCGCCGATCACTCGGCGGCGATCGGACGGATCACGAACGGCCGCGCCCGTTCCCCGCCTCTCGACACCGCCGACGATGGGCGCGGCGCGCTGGGGCATACGCAAGGACAACTCCATTTCGGTCAGCATCGGCGCGCAGACCACAGGATCGCTCCATAAGAATCCGCTCGAATTTTTTCGTCCCGGCAAGAGGTCCGCGGGCTTGCGGATATGCACGCTCCGGCGCGGATGCTGGCTTGCGAGATGCTCAACCGGATCGGCGATGATCTCATCGATGGGCGCTTCGTCGTCCGCCAGGCGGTTGACGAAGGAGGTGTTGGCGCCGTTTTCGAGCAGTCGGCGCACGAGATAGGCGAGCAGGTCCTCATGGGTGCCGACCGGCGCGTAGATGCGCGTGCCGGCCCCGCCATATTCGGGCTTCTTCACATCGCGGTAGAGCTCATAAAGCGCTTCGCCCATGCCGTGCAGGCGCTGATATTCGAAATCGCCGCGACCGCCGGCAAACACCTGGATGGCCGAGAGCGTGTGCGCATTGTGGGTCGCGAATTGCGGAAAGATTTCGCTGGGCCGCGCCAGCAAGGACCGCGCGCAGGCGAGGTAGGACGTATCCGTACCCGATTTGCGCGTAAACACGGGATAATCGGCCAGCCCGAGTTCCTGCGCGCGCTTGATCTCGGTGTCCCAATAGGCGCCCTTCACGAGCCGCACGGGGATGCGCCGGTTCTGCCGGCGCGCGAGTTCGCCCAGCCATTCGATCACCGGTAGCGCACGCTTCTGATAGGCTTGGACGGCGAGGCCTAGCCCGTTCCAGCCGCTCAGGGGTTCCGCCTCGCCCATCGCCTCGAACACATCGAGCATCAGATCGAGACGCTCTGCTTCCTCGGCATCCACCGTCAGGCCGAGATTGGCTTTACGGGCTTCCGCTCCCAGCGAGATCAACGACGGCAGCAATTCCGCGAACACACGCTCGCGCTTGATCCATTCATAGCGCGGATGCAGCGCGGACAGTTTCACCGAGATGCTGGGCCGCTCGAACACCGGCGCGGCCAGGTCCGGCTCGGCGCGCGCGATGACCGAGAGCGCGTTGCGATAGGATTCCAGATAACGCGCCGCGTCGTGGCGCGTGTAGGCCGCCTCGCCCAACATGTCGAACGAGAAGCGATAGCCCTGCTTGAGGTAACCGCGCGCTTCCTTCAGCGCTTCGTCGATGCTGCGGCCCAGCACGAATTGGCGGCCCAGGATGCGCATGGCGAGCGTGACCGCCTGGCGGATCACCGGCTCGCCCGAGCGCGCCACGAGTTTCTTCCAGATGCCCTCGAAGTCCCACTTTGCGGCGCTGTCGAGCTTTACGACCCGGCCCGTCAGCATCAGGGCGAAGGTCGACGCATTGACGAACATCGATTCCGATTTGTTGCGGTGGCGCGCCCAGTCGCCGCTGCCGATCTTGTCGCGGATCAGCTTGTCGGCAGTGGCGGCATCCGGCACGCGCAGCAGCGATTCCGCGAGGCACATCAGCACCACGCCCTCTTCGCTCGACAGCGCGTATTCCTGGGTGAATGCATCGACACCGCTTCGCTTATCGCGCGTGGCGCGGATGCGCTGCACGAGTTCGCGAGCGAGCGCCTCGGTTCCTGCGCGCTCGCCCGGCGACAGGCGCGCCCGCTCGATGAGACCCGCGGTCACAGTCTCTTCATCGGCGAGATAGGCGTTCGAAATCGCTTGGCGGGAGGGATTCATGAGCAGGGTCATGGCTCGAATCGCACGTAATTTCCAGTGGGTTGCGGCGGGCAACCGCCTGTATAGCCGGAAATGTCTTCGGGCTCCCAAATTCAAGTGCAAAGTTGCGCAACGGCGAGATGAGATGCCAATTTCAGCCGATCCGCATTAGTCTCCTTTCATGAGCCTGCCGCCCGTCGTCGAAACCATCGCAGCCCTCCGCGCCCGCATTGCCCAATGGCGCAAGGCCGAAGGGGTAACCATTGGCCTGGTGCCGACCATGGGTGCGCTCCATGACGGACATCTCTCCCTGGTGCGCGAGCTGAAAGCGCGGGCCGGCCGGGTCGTCGTCAGCGTCTTCGTGAATCCGGCGCAATTTGCGCCCCATGAGGATTTCGACCGCTATCCCCGCAATATGGAAGAGGATCTCGCCAAGCTCGCGACAGCTTCGGCCGACCTCGTCTTCGCGCCCAGCGTAACCGAGATGTATCCCCATGGCTTCACGACAAAAATCGAGGTGGGAGGACCGTCGGCCGGTCTCGAGACTGATTTCCGGCCGCATTTTTTTGGGGGCGTGGCAACCGTGGTGGCCAAGCTTCTGATCGCGGCCCTGCCCGATATCGCGATATTCGGCGAGAAGGACTACCAGCAGCTTCTGGTCGTCCGGCGGCTGACGGCAGACCTTGGGCTGCCGATCGAGATCATTGGCGGCGAGATCGTGCGCGAACCGGACGGCCTGGCGATGTCGTCGCGCAACGCCTATCTGAAACCCGACGAGCGCCACATCGCAGGCCGGCTCAATGTCGTCCTGAAGGAAGCGGCTGCCCGCGTCCGCGCCGGCGAAACGATCATTGCCGCTGAAGCCGCCAGCAGAGCCGCGCTGCTCGATGCGGGATTCCATTCCGTCGACTACGTCGCAATCCGCGATGCGGAGACGCTGGCTGCGATCGAGACGCTCTCGCGCCCGGCTCGCATTCTCGCGGCTGCAAAAATAGGAATGACGAGACTGATCGACAATTTCGCACTATGAGATCGCGGTCTCGGTTTGTTATTGCGGCGACGGCGGTGCAATCGGCGGAGTGGAAGCGGGCGGTGTCGCGGGTGACAGCGACCACACAAACGCAATGGGAACGATTGTTTTGATCGGACGCCCACCCGCCTCTGCCGCCTTGAACTGCCAGCCGTTCTGAACGAATTTCAGGGACGCCGCGTCGATGTCCGGATATCCGCTCGAATTCACGATATTGGCGCTCATGATCTTGCCGTCCTCCTGCAGCAACGCGAAAACGACGGCAACTCCCTGCTCGTGGCGCGAGCGCATATCCGCCGTGTAATAGTCGGGTCCAATTTGCACCACGGTCATCGGAATATTGATCGGCAATTGAGCCGGCGCGCCATTGTCGAGCGACCACGACACATAAGCCTGCAGGCGACATTCCACCGGCTTTCCCTCCTTCACCGCGGGCGAGTAGCGCCACCGTTGTGTAGCGATATCAACGGAAGCCTCGTCCAGCCGCGGAAATCCGCTGGATTGGAGGACCTTGACGTCCCCTACGGTACCATCCTCGCGGACCAGCATCCCAATCATGACGCGCCCGTGCTCGGCCAGCGCAACCGACAAGGGTGGATAATCCTCCGGAGTCGCGGTGTGGGCATTTGAAGGCGAAGGAGGTTGAATTCCCGGTTCTCGGCAACTCGGTGCCACCGGCGCGCCGGTGCCTGTCGCTTGCGTCGCCGGATCGGCGGCCGCAAGAGTCGCCATTGCTACCGCCGCGATCGCGCCGCCCAAAACACTCAACGCAATCCTATGGCTCATGACGTGACCCCCACGGTGCCGTTACTGGTAGAGGATTTGCGCGCGCAACGCGTTGACCATCTTTGCCAACTCCGGACGTACGCGCGTGTAATAATCGGCCGTACAGAATTCCTCCGGGTGTTCCATGCGAAGTTCCGTCTTTTCCACGACGGTGTTTTTGTCGGCCTGCGTATAAATCTCGCTCAGCGCGAAGCCGTCAGCTTGCAGGTCGGCGGCCTTGGGCAACGACAGGATCGTAACGCCGGGAGGAAGTTCGATCTTCAAGACATTAGTGGCTGCAAAAGATGCGCAGGCGAAGGACGTCGAGCGGATCGGCGGCAGATTACCGGCAATCAGCTGGCTGAAGGAAAACGGAACGAATCCAAGCCGCGGCGGCAAGGCGCCGGGACCCGGAAAGTTGACGCTGCTCGCCAATCGATAGTGGGTGCTGAAGCTGTAGGTCGGCGTCAGCGATTTGGGATCGCCTCGCACAAATGTTCCGTCTGCGCCCGGCCCAAGAACCTGCCGTAGATAGGTGCCGTCGCCATCGGCAGGAAGCGAATCCATGAGCCCCCGCAATTCCGCCGCGATTGCACCCGTCGCAACGATTTGCGTGTCACCGTCGTAACTGCCGTCTTGGGCGAGTTTCACCGTTCCCGTGACGTGAACGGCCGACTCGGTCGCGTTCGTGACCGGCGTCGTCGTGGATTTTCCCGACGCCACAAGAACAACCGGCTTGCCCGCATCACTGAACGGCAACGACCCGAACGATACGAATTGGGCGGTTGAATCTGCGAATAGATGGAACTCGGGGATATAGGTGATGAGGTGATTGAAAACAAAGGGAGACGCCACCCCGGATATTTTGTAAGTGCGCAGCGCATTGATCAACACCGGCGAGCTGTCGATCCCCTTGGCCGTCAAGAGTGCCTGCAGCAGCATCACATGATCTTTGCAGTCGCCGTATTTCGTTGCGAGCACCTGTGCCGCCGCGTGCGGCGTGTAGCCGCCGGCCCCCAAAACAATGGCGACATATGCGATACGCGAAGATACCCACTCGTAAAGAATGCGTGCCTGCTCGCGCCGGTCGGCTATGCCCTGCGTCAGGCTGTCTGCCAGGGATTGAACTTCGGGCGTCACCGCCGCCTTGTCGCGAAACCGGTCGACATAGGCGCTCGCGACCGTGTCGTAGCCGGAAAACGAACTTACCACGAGATGCGGGTCGTCCTCGGCTTCATCGATCGCATCCGGCTCAAGCGTGATGGGAACGTCGTTGTTGTAGCGCCAGGTTCTCCGGATCTTGTCGCCGAAGATTTCTGGATCGCCACCCTGCATACCCTTGGCGTCGATGTTGAGCTGAAACCCGTTTGCCGGCGAAGTCATCGATATTTCAGCATCATGCGTGGCGATCGCCCTGCTGAATGCGATATCCGCCGTGAATTGTCCCACAAACCACGGCACGATTTGTCGTCGCAGCATGATGAGGACGACTTCGTCGCCGATCTCCACATTGGGGAAAATCACTGTGAGCGTTCGCTCGTCCTGAAATCCGGGCGCCGAGGTTGCGCCATGGCCGAACAGCATGCTGCTTTGCGGGACGTCGACGCGTTGGCCATTTGCCTTGAGCGTATAGGCGTACCCGACCTTGAGATCTTCGTAACCTTGCGTGTAGGTCAGCGTCGTCTGCTGCAATCCCTTAAGCCCTCGAGCATCGAGAACGCGAAACGCGGTTTCCGACGATTCGAGATAGGAACCGTCGGCGCTGACTTCGAAATCCAGATGCGATTTGACAATCTCGAACCCTGGATCGGGCGGCGGCGACAACCCGGACTGAGCTTCGACGTCGAACGTCAAGCCGGAGAAAGCCAGAATGGCGACAATGAAAAGGAAATAGCTGCGCAAATCTCCCCCTCGACCGGCGCTGACCCCAAGAAAAGCGTACGATGCAAACAGGACGAAGTCTACAGCCGCCCGAAATGTGGGAATTCGCTATCCTGCATTGAGCGGCGACCTTGCCCGCCTTTCGAAATAATCTGGAAGCGTCACAACAACCCCAATTCTGCCAACTCCATTTTCAATGCTGCCGGCAATCCCTTGCCGCCTTTGAGATCGCGCACATCGGGTGGCGCGGCTTTGGGATCGAAATAACGCCAACCCTGAAACGGGCGATGCGCGCGGCGCAAGGTCGCCACGAGCTTGGGCTCATAGACCAGTCCGCAATGAGGAACGCCTTCGCGGGACACCGCCCGCAATTCGAGCAATTTCTGCCGCGCCGCGATCTGACCTTTGATCACCCAGTAGAGCGAGCCGCCATCGAGCAACTCTTCGGCACGCTTCGGCGTCTGCCGCGTGACGTGCATCAGTTCGAGCTTCTTGCCTTTCTTCTTGAGGTCCGCGAGGCGGCGCTTCTGCCATGCAGCAAGCTCTTCGAGCGAGTCTACGCCGACGCATAGCTTAATGAGATGCAGCGCCATGACGCTCAGGCAGCCTTGTTCTTGTCCGTCTCGAACCGCATGACTGTCGTCCCATCCGTGACCTGGTCGCCGGGCACTACATCGACGGACGCCACTTGCGCGTCGGCCGGCGCCGAAAGCGTGTGCTCCATCTTCATCGCTTCGAGCACAGCCAACGGTTGGCCGCGTTTCACCGCGTCGCCCGGCTTCACCAGCACCTGAACGATCCGGCCCGGCATGGGTGTGGTCACGCGATCCGTTGCGGCGCCGACTGCATCGGCCGCAGCGGTCGGATCGTACGGTGAGAACGTCCAGGTTTCGCCGTCAGCCATCACAGCAATAGCGCCGGACGCAAGTTGCAGGGAGGCGGCGCCGTGCAAATCCGACTTGCAGTTATTCGCGGGCAAATCCATTCCGCCGTCGCGACGATGCACGATCGGTATGCTGACGCGGTTTCCGTCCACCGTGAACTCGAGGGTCTCGACGGATTCGCCCGAGAGACGGAAACTGTCTTGCGCATCCCAGGGGTCGCCGACGGGTTGCCGCAAAGTCCGATCCGTGACAATGGAGCGTGCCACCAATGCGACGATGCGTTCCGGCAGAACCGTCCGAGGGGGGAGAAGTTCTGCCGTGTGGCGCTCGATGAAACCGGTGTCGATCTCTCCCGCGACAAAATCCGGCTGGCGCAACGCGCGCACGAGAAACCCCGCATTCGTGCGCACACCGACGACCCCAGTCGTTGCAAGCGCGTCCGCGAGCTTTTTGGCGGCGCCTGTGCGCGTCTCGTCCCAGGCAATCACTTTGGCGATCATCGGATCGTAGAAGACCGTCACCTCGTCGCCCTGACGGACACCGGCATCGACGCGGATGCCCTCCTGCGCTGCGGGCAGACGCAAGTGCTCGAGATGTCCGACCGAAGGCAGAAATCCCTTGTCGGGGTCCTCGGCATAAAGCCGCGCTTCGATCGCATGGCCCCGCGCGCGCAATTCGTCCTGGCGCTTGGGCAGCGCCTCGCCCGCCGCGACGCGCAATTGCCATTCGACCAGATCGAGTCCGGTGATCGCCTCCGTCACCGGATGCTCGACCTGCAACCGCGTATTCATCTCCATGAACCAGAAACGATCGGCCTTCAGGCCCTCTGAGGCATCGGCGATGAATTCGACCGTGCCCGCGCCCACATAACCAACGGCCTTCGCGGCCTTCACCGCCGCCTCGCCCATCCGGGCCCGCATCGCGTCCGTCATTCCGGGGGCCGGCGCTTCCTCGATCACCTTCTGGTGGCGGCGCTGCAGCGAGCAATCGCGTTCGAACAAATGAACGGCGTTGCCCTGCGCGTCACCGAAGATCTGCATTTCGATGTGGCGGGGGCGAGAGACGTATTTCTCGATCAGCACCCGATCATCGCCGAATGCCGATTTGGCCTCTCGCTTGGCGCCGTCGAGCGCCGCAGCAAATTCCTTTGCGGCATCGACCCGGCGCATGCCTTTGCCGCCGCCGCCCGCCACTGCCTTGATCAGGACCGGAAAGCCGATCTTGCCGGCTTCGGCCGCCAACAGGGACGGCGACTGGTCCTCGCCCAGATAGCCGGGGACCACAGGCACACCGGCCTTCGCCATCAGAGCCTTGGCGCGGTCCTTCAGGCCCATCGCACGGATCGCCTCGGGGGGCGGCCCCACGAAGACGACCTTCGCCGCCGCGCAGGCCTCGGCGAATGCGGCATTCTCGGACAGAAACCCGTAACCCGGATGGATCGCTTCGGCGCCGCTCGCTTTTGCAGCCGCGAGGATCGCATCGACGTTCAGATAGCTTTCGCGCGGCGCCGCAGGCCCGATGCGGAACGCCTCGTCGGCGGCCGCCACATGCGCGGCATGGGCATCCGCGTCGGAATAGACGGCGATCGTGCGCAAACCCATGTGCTTGGCCGTCCGCATGACGCGAATGGCGATCTCGCCGCGGTTTGCGACGAGCAACGAGCGGAACATGCCGGTCATGACGCCTCGAAGATCAAGCTCACATCCCCAGCAATGTTTTCCAGCCGAACAGCAACACGCCGATGATTCCGCCCAAGATGAAGATTGCGATCAGACAACCCGCGCAACCGAAGCCGCGCACGAACCGGGGCGGATTGAAATAGATGCGGGTCTCGGGGAGCTGATCCATGAGCGCAAGCGTGTTCCGTCGCGCGCATGCTTAGGCGGTTTTTATGCCCCGACCAAGCCCGACGAGGTCGAAAATATTCGACCTTTATTCTCCGTCTAATGCCCGCCGCCACCCGGAAGCACGCGCTTCTTGATGAAGAAGAAGATGGCGATGACGACCAGATAGCCAAGGTAGAGAGCGATGGCGTCGCGCCAATAGGACATCTCGACCAGATCCGGCGGCAGCCGGAAAGACTGGTGATCGGCCAGGACGGGCAGCATCACCTCGGCGATCAGGTGGACGACCGTCGCGCCCAGCGCCACCGCCCACAGTCTGCGCCAACTCGGGAGCAGATAGGCCGCGACCAGGGCGATGATGAGGCCCAGAATGGCATTGACGTGCGCAAAGCCGTCGCGGAAGCCGGTCCGCAGGAAGTCTATGATTTCATTGAGATAATATTGAAAGTCGTGCATGTTATCCCCCATAAGGAGTTAAGCATCGTCGGTTAACAACGCTTAACCT
>JBEKLK010000095.1:0-10723 GCA_050010235.1 Rhizomicrobium sp. | reverse complement strand
TGCGTCCGGCATTGTTTGGGCCGTGGGCTCAAAGGTGACGCGCTGGAAAGTAGGCGACGAAGTCGTCGTGCACTGCAATCAAGA
Source organism: Rhizomicrobium sp. (assembly GCA_050010235.1). Lineage (GTDB taxonomy): Bacteria > Pseudomonadota > Alphaproteobacteria > Micropepsales > Micropepsaceae > Rhizomicrobium. The sequence continues at coordinate 10,639 of JBEKLK010000095.1, read as the reverse complement.
CGACGGCGACGATGAAGAGTGCAATGGCGGCGATCCGATGTTCTCGCCTTCGCAACGTATCTGGGGTTACGAGACCCCCGACGGATCCTTCGCGCAGTTCGCGCGCGTGCAGGATCGCCAGTTGATGGAGCGCCCCCGGCACCTGAGCTGGGAAGAATCGGCCTGTTACACGTTGACGCTCGCCACTACCTACCGCATGTTCTTCGGCCATCGCCCGCATATCCTGCGTCCCGGCCACAATGTGTTGATCTGGGGCGCGAGCGGCGGTCTGGGCTCCTTCGCGGTGCAATTGTGCGCCGTGTCGGGCGCCAACGCGATCGGCGTGATCTCCGACGAATCCAAACGCGAATTCGTGCTGTCGCTGGGCGCCAAGGGCGTCATCAACAGGAAAGATTTCAATTGCTGGGGCGCCATGCCTCAGGTCGGCTCGCCGGAATACGATGCGTGGACGAAAGAGGCGCGCAAATTCGGCAAGGCAATCTGGGATGTCACCGGCAAGGGTAACGACGTCGATTTCGTGTTCGAGCATCCCGGCGAACAGACCTTTCCCGTATCGTGCCTCGTCGTGAAGCGCGGCGGCATGGTCGTGTTCTGCGCCGGCACCACCGGCTACAACATCACCTTCGATGCGCGCTATGTTTGGATGCGTCAGAAACGCATCCAGGGCTCGCATTTCGCAAACCTCTACCAGGCCAGCCAGGCCAACCGCCTGATGGTGGAGCGCCGTCTCGATCCCTGCATGTCGGAAGTGTTTCCGTGGAACGACATTCCTCGCGCCCACATGAAAATGTGGAAGAATGAGCATCTGCCGGGCAACATGGCCGTGCTGGTGAACGCGCAGCGGGCCGGCCTCAGAACGTTCGAGGACGTGGTCGAAGCCGGCGCGCGCTAAACTAACGCAGCGCGCGTGCAGCCAGCCAGATGAAGGCCGCGACCGTCGGGTAGAACGTCAGTGCGAAGCCCAGCGCGCGCGCAGCGGGCGCGATCAGGTAGCCGACCCAAAACAGTGCGCGAGCGACAACGAACAGGATCGCGAGCGCGGGGATCAGCGCGAGCCTCTCGTGAGAGAGCGCGAGTGCGAGGCCTGTCCAGGCGATTGCGGCCAGCACCGCTTGCTCGAGGGTGTTCTGGTTGTAACGCAGATTGATTTCGAGCGCGCGATTCTCGGGCGCGCGTGTGCCGTCGATGGCGTCGGCCACGAAGAAGCGGCGATTGGCGACCATGACGATGCCGGCGAGAAGACTGAAACCCGGCAGCAGCAACCAGCGCGCCGCGAAGGCGAGCCGGGATGCGGTATCGTCGCCGTCCGGAACGGAAAAAGGCAGATATGCCGACCCCTGCATCCATAGAAGCGCCAGAACTGCCACCGCGAAGGCCATGCCTACGAACACAAAAGCTTGTTTGCGCAGCATTGGAAATGTCCCCATTCGGCAAAGCGAATTCCAATTTTCGGCTCTGCCCGCGTCGACGATACACCTTCCGCCGAGCCGCTTCCAATTGCGGTTGGTGTAAAGCGCGCTATTGTCGTTGCTTCCTTCACTCGGATCATCCGATGCAAACGATCGTTCCCCATCTTCTCGCCCATTGCGAAGACGCCGTCATCGCTGCGGAAGGTCTGCTCGCGGACGCCAAGGCGCAGGTTCGTGCGCTTCTCGGCGGAGACGGCAAGGTGGATCTCGCGGCGCTCGATCGCGAGCAGCGCGCCGCGCATGGACTGGCCTGGATCGCGACATATGTCGAAGCATTGCGCCATATGGCTCGCTGGGCGCGCACGCTCGAACGGGAAAAGCGCTTGGGTGAAATCGAAATCCTGATCGTTCAGGCGGCTTTCGGCGAATATCTCTCACAGCTCGCCGGCGGCATCGCCATGAGCCAGAACGAGATCGTCCGTCCATCGGATCTGGGAATCGACGATGACACCGTTGCGGAGTTTCTCACCTCCGCCGTGAAGGAGCTCATCGCGCTCGGCACCCGCCGCGAAGTGCGCGAAGGTCTTGCGGAGCATTTGAGCCGTCATGCAGGCGCAATGTATTTCGGCGATCCCGGTCTCGACGAAACCATGGTCATGGTGCGCGAGCAGTTCTTCCGGTTTGCGCAAGAGAAAGTCGCGCCGCACGCGCATCAATGGCATTTGAAAGACGAACTGATCCCGCTCGACATCATCGCCGAGATGAGCGCGCTGGGCGTCTTCGGGCTCACAATTCCGGAGGAATATGGCGGCGCGGGCCTTTCCAAGACGGCCATGTGCGTCGTCTCCGAAGAATTGAGCCGCGGCTATATCGGCGTGGGTTCGCTCGGCACCCGCTCGGAAATCGCGGCCGAACTTATTCTCTCGGGCGGCACGAAGGATCAGCGCGCGCATTGGTTGCCGCTGATCGCAAGCGGCGAGAAGCTGCCGACGGCGGTTTTCACGGAGCCGAATACCGGTTCCGATCTGGGTTCGCTGGCGACCCGCGCGGTGCGCGAGGGTGACGTGTACAGGATTTTCGGCAACAAGACCTGGATTACCCACGCTGCGCGCGCCGATCTGATGACGTTGCTCGTGCGCACCGATCCGAAGACGAAAGATTATCGCGGGCTTTCGATGCTTCTGGCCGAGAAGCCGCGCGGCACGGCCGGCGATCCCTTTCCGGCCAAAGGCATGAGCGGCAGCGAAATCCGCGTGCTTGGCTATCGCGGCATGAAGGAATTCGAGATCGGCTTCGACGGATTCGAAGTTCCCGTGGCCGATCTTTTGGGCCGCGAAGAAGGGCAGGGGTTCAAACAGCTCATGCAGACTTTCGAATCGGCGCGAATCCAGACCGCCGCGCGGGCAGTCGGCGTGGCGATGTCGGCGCTGGATCTCGGATTGCGTTATGCGCTCGAGCGTAGGCAGTTCGGCCGCGCGATCTTCACCTTCCCCCGCGTGCGCGACAAGCTCGCGATGATGGCGGTCGAAATTGCGGTCGCGCGCCAGCTCGCCTATCACGCGGCGCGTGAAAAGGACGAGGGCCGGCGCTGCGATCTCGAAGCGGGAATGGCGAAGCTGCTCGCGGCGCGTGTGGCCTGGGCCTCGGCGGACAATGCGCTTCAGATTCACGGCGGCAACGGCTTCGCGCTCGAATTCGAGATCAGCCGCGTTTTGTGCGATGCGCGCATCCTCAGCATCTTCGAGGGTGCCGCGGAAATTCAGGCCCAGGTTATCGCGCGCCGGCTACTCGAACCGGGCGCCAACTAAATCCATCAGCGTGACAAGACGCGGCCGGAGGATTATCCAGACGTGAGCGCTCCGGAGACAACGATGGATCAGACCCATCCACTTGACCGGCTCTTTGCGGTGATTCAATCGCGGCAAGGCGCCGATCCTGCATCGTCCTACACCGCGAAGCTCTTCTCGCAGGGCACGCTCAAGATTGCGAAGAAGCTCGGCGAGGAGGGAGTCGAAACGGCACTCGCGGCTGTGGCCCAGGACAAGGCATGCCTTGCCGCCGAATCCGCGGACCTGCTTTATCATTTGCTGGTGCTTTGGGCGGCGTGCGGACTGACGCCCGAAGACGCCTACAAGGCGCTTGAAGCGCGCGCAAACCGTTCGGGTATCGAGGAAAAAGCGTCTCGCTGAGCCGCTCGCGCTACTCTGCGTCTTCGGCGAGGCTTTTCACGAGATCGATGACGCGTTTGCGCACCTTCGAATCTTTGATGCGCATGAACGCAAGGCTCAGCTGAAGGCCTTCGCCGCTCGACAGGAATTCCATCACCGGCGGCGTTGTGGGGTCGCCATTACGTGCGGTTTCGGCGGCCTGCTCGACCACACCTTCGTAGAAGTAACTGATCGGCACGCCCAGAATCTGCGCGACCTGATACAGACGGCCCGCACCGATGCGATTCACGCCCTTTTCGTATTTCTGCACCTGCTGAAAAGTGAGGCCGAGCAGTTCGCCGAGCCGCTCCTGGCTCATGCTGATCAGCATACGGCGTAGTCGCACACGATTGCCGACCTGACCGTCGATCGGATTGGCTTGTTTCTTTGGCAAGGGGCCTGCTTTTTGCTTTATTGCGAGTTGCATCGACCATATCCGTATTTTTGCAGTTGCGAAAAGGCCTTTAGCCTTTGTCTGTATTTGTCCTTAATAGGCCAGCGAATCCGCCAAGCGCACACGCGATCATAAGCAAAACGAAGCCAATATCTCCGACACGGGCATAGAGCGTTTCCCCTAGTGCCTTGGGCAGGCCTGCGTCAACAACGCCCATGCGATCCAGGCCGAGACTGGCGGTGATGCGTCCCAATGGGTCGATGACGGCGGAGATTCCGGTATTGGCTCCGCGTACGACCGGAATTCCCTGCTCGATCGCCCTGACGCGCGCCGTCAGCAGATGCTGGTAGGGACCTGTCGAAGGACCGAACCAGGAATCGTCGGTCACGTTGACGAGCCAGCCCGGACGGGTTCTGCCCACCACCGCGCCGGGAAACAGGATTTCATAACAGATCAGCGGACCCACTGCGGGCGCACCCGGGACGGCATAGGAATGCGGACCGTCACCGGATGTGAATCCGCCGGGGCTGTCGACGAGCTTGCTGATGCCGAGCGCGCCCAACAAACCGCTCAGCGGCAGATATTCGCCGAACGGAACAAGGTGGAATTTGTCATAGGCCGCCAGCAGCTGACCGCCGTGGGCGAAGATGTAGAGGCTGTTGAAGTAATGAAAATCCTGCTCCGGCGTGACAAGCACGCGCACCGCGCCGGTCATCAAGACGCGATCGCCGTTCGTCAGGATCGCAATATCGTCCAGCGCGTATGCTTCGCGCGCGAGCAGAAAGGGCGGCGCGGCTTCCGGCCAGATCAGATGCGTGATGGGCGCGGTTGAGGGCGCGCGACTCAGATCGATCAGCCGCTGCCAATTCCTTGCTACATCTTGCGGAAGATATTTTTCGCTTTGCGGAACATCCGGCTGAACGACACGCAATCTCACGCCTGCAACCTCGCCCGGACCGACCGTCGCAAGGCGGACATCGCCGCCGATCCACAGCAGTGCGAACAGAGCGATCAGGAGGGCGGGCATAAGATATGCGCGCGCTTCCTTGTCGGCAAATCGCGCCAGCGAGGCGCCCAGAAGAATTGTAAGCAGCGAAAGACCATAGGCGCCGACAAGCGCCGCGCTCTGCAACACACCGAGCGAAGCACCCCACGCATAGGCGGGAAGATTCCACGGGAACCCCGTCAGAAGATGTCCGCGCAACCATTCCGCCGCGCCATACGATACGGTGAAAATGAAAACGCGCCCGGCGCCCGGCCGCCAAAAAGCAGACGCAGTGGCGCAGGCAGCTGCCGGATAAATCGCAAGCCCTCCCGGCAGCAGAACCGCGACAAACGGAATCTGCCAGGCATGCGCCGAAGCGTCGACGGTGAAAGCGTAGCCGACCCAATAGAGGCCGGCGAGAAAATGTCCGAAGCCGAAAGTCCAGCCGACAAATGCCGCGCTCAGGATCCGGTGCTTGTGTTTCTGCGCGCCGTCCAGCAGCAGAACCAGTACGGCAAATGCGAGCAGCAGGAACGGAAAAATTCCGAAAGGTGCAAACGACAAGGCCGAGAAAAGCCCGACGCCGAATGTAAGCGCGTGCCTGCGCCAGCCGCTCAGACCGCGGACGAAATCTCCGGCCTTATCGGCGAATACCTGGAATCTGCGAATCGTATCGACCATCTACCCGAAAGGATCAGGGGGCGACTCGCAGTCATACCAGCGGTGGCTTGAAAAGACGCGGTTTTTTCTCGCGTCTCAGTTGCCGATTTTGACGTCGGCCATGCCTTCGGTGTCGAGACGACCGCGATAGGATTTGAGTTTCACGTTGCCCGACCCGACCGCTTCGATGTGCGGATCGACGGCGACGCCTCCGAACGCAAAATCGCCCGCGCCCATCATTTCGACATGCAGTGGATCGGCCACGCCGTCCGCGATCTTCACGGTGCCCGAACCGGCAATTTCGACGCGCGTCGGTCCGTTGACGCGCGCGGCCGTAACGTCTCCAGATCCCGCAATTTCGATCGAAAATCCGCCCGCGACTGCGCCGAACGCCGCATCTCCGGATCCGGCTATATCGGCGTGCACGCTCCCGGTCGGACCCACCGTCACCTTTCCGGAACCGCCGATGTCGAGGTTGAGAGCGCCGGTCACCGACGCGATATCGATGCGGCCATCGCCGCCGAGATCGATGTTGGCCTTCGACACCTTGCCGATCTTTGCATTCGTCACGGCCGCTTCGAGGCGGAGCGCGCCTTGCGTATCGCCGATGTCCGTATTGCCGACCAGGCCTGCTATATTGACGTCGGTGCCCCGCGGCACGGTGACCTTGACGAACAAATTATCGGCTCGCCGGTCTTCTTCGGTGTCCGAGAAATTGAACCAGTCATGCCAATTCCAGACGGAAGTGTCGTTTCTGGAGTCCGAACCGTCGACCTCGAGCGTGTTGTCCTTCACCGATACGTTGAGACCCTGCAGCCGCGCTTTGGCTCCCGAAACCTCGACCGTCATCTGGGCGCCATCGCGGACGTCCACGATGATCGTGCCCACGATGTCTTCGAACTTGACGGCGTTGGCGGTGTAGCTGCGCACCGGCCAGCGGGTCCAAGTGTTGTCTGCAGATCTCCACGCGCCGGGGGGGGCCGGAGGGGCGGGCGGTGCTTGCAGGGGCGGCGGCGCCGGCAGTGCCGGTGGCGCGGCCAAGGGCGCGGGTTGGCCGGCATGGGCTGCGAAGGCCGTGTCGACGCTGACGAGCGTCGGTGCGATGAGCAGGGCCGCGGCGGCAGCGCCGATCAGCAGCGATTTCATGTTCGAATTCATGCTCAGAAACTCCTAGCCCCCAACTGCACATCTCAGATAGGCCGCCCGCCACTCGTGCGTATAGAGAGGCCAAATCGCGGGCCAGCCATGCGCCCCGGTAGAGAGAACAAACTAGCGACGCACCCGATCCCCGGTCAGGCGACCAGCCGGTAGCCACCGCTCTCGGTCACGAGAATCTGTGCCTGGCCCGGGTTGCTCTCGATCTTCTGCCGCAGACGATAAATATGGGTTTCCAGCGTATGAGTCGTGACCGCGGGATTGTAGCCCCACACCTCGTGCAGCAGCGTTTCTCGCGCGACCGTCTCGCCGGAGCGGTAGAGGTATTTGAGGATATTCGTTTCCTTCTCCGTCAGCCGAATCTTCTTGCCCTGGGGATCGACAAGCACCTTGGCGCTGGGCCGGAAGGTATAGGGTCCAATGCGATAGACGGCCTCTTCGTTTTGTTCGTGGCTCCTCAAATGGGCATGCAAACGGGCCATCAGCACCGCAAAGCGGAATGGCTTGGCGATGTAGTCGTTGGCGCCCGACTCCAGCCCTTCGATCATGTCGGCGTCGGAGTCCCGCGCGGTCAGAAGCACGATGGGGCAGGTAATCCCATCGTCGCGCAACTCGCGGCAGAGCTGGCGGCCATCGCCGTCCGGCAAGCCCACATCCAGGATAATGAATTCATAGAGGCCCTCCCGGGCACGCGCCCGGCCCTCGGCACAAGTCCCGGCTTCCACGGGCAGGCAGTCGCCTTCGGCAGCCAATTGCTCGGCCAGCGAGCTGCGCAGCGTCGTATCGTCGTCGACCAAGAGAACCCGCTTGGCACTCGGCATGGCAACTCCTCTGGCATTCTCGTGCGGACGCCGCGAACTCTACCCGGTTTCGGGATGGCGGTGTATGTGAGCATGTATGCCCTTCCCCCCAAGACGCAAACCGGAAAAAGCGGAAAAGGCCCGACCCGGCCCAAGGCGCGGACGCGCAACCCTGGATCAGGTGACCCGCGCCGTGGAGGCCTTCCGCCGCGGCGCGCCCGTGACAATCACGGCGCGCGCCGGCAAGCCGGTCTTTGCCCTCGCGGTCGAGACGGCAGACGATGCTGCGCTTCCTGGTCTCAAAGCAACCGCCAAATCTCCGGCGTTCCTACTCCTGACGCATGCGCGCGCGCGCACGCTCAAGATCAGGCTCTACACCTCCGATGTGGTCGCAGTACTCCCGGAATTGCCTCTGCGCGCCGATCGTCTTCGCGCAATTGCCGATCCCACGGCGGATTTGGCGTCGCCACTCAAGGGCCCGTTCGAGACGCTGCGTGAGAAATTGCCTGAAAATTTCGCGGCGTCGGTCAAGCTTGCCAAGCTCGCGGGTCTTTTGCCGGCGTCAATCTTGCGCGCCGCACCGCGCGCAATGAAGTCGGATGTGACAATCGCGGCGTCCGAAATATTCGGCTATGAGGAAGCGGTTCTTCGAACGCTGCGCCTTGTGACGCGCGCGCGCGTGCCGCTTGAAGGAGCAGAACACACCGAAATCGCAGCCTTCCGAGCCGGCGATGGCGGCCCCGAACATTACGCAATTGTGATCGGCGCGCCCCCGACCGGCAGTGCCGTGCTCACCCGTCTCCATTCGGAGTGTTTCACCGGCGATTTGCTCGCGTCGCTCAAATGCGATTGCGGAGACCAGCTGCGCGGCGCCGTCGAAGCGATCTCCAAGGCAGGCGGAGGGGTGCTTCTCTATCTCGCACAGGAGGGCCGCGGCATCGGCCTGATCAACAAACTTCGGGCCTACAGGCTCCAGGATCAGGGCTTCGACACCATGGAAGCCAATGAGCGGCTCGGCTTCGAAGCGGATGAACGCCTCTATGGCGTGGCGGCGCGCATGCTGAGCCTGCTCGGTTACAAGTCTGTCCGGCTGCTGACCAACAATCCCGACAAAGTCGCGGCGCTTGAAGCAGCCGGCGTGAGGGTCCTGGAGCGGGTGCCGCATGCCTTTCCCGGCAACGAGCACAACAGGGCCTATCTCAAGACGAAAGCCGAGAAAGCAGGCCATCTGCTGTAGAGTGATATCTGCTCAGCCGGGATCGGCAGGAATTGCCGACCGGGCTTCGCCCTCCTTCAAAAAGGTCGGCACCCCGCGGCTTTTGGCATGGCAGGGCCCTTGCTTACGGTAGATACCATGAGCGCCATCGTTGCCACTGCCTACCCGTCGCTTTCAACGGCACCGTCGACGCCGTCGTCCAAATCTTCGGCCTCGCAATCCGGTCCTGCTGCATCCGCCGCGGCACCGGCGAACGACAGCTTCCTTCACGACGTCCTCGAGATCATCAATCCGCTTCAGCACATTCCCATCGTCTCGACCATTTATCGCGAACTCACCGGCGACAAGATCAACCCCATAGAACGTATTGCGGGCGATACGCTTTATGGCGGCGCGATCGGCTTCGTGTCGTCGATCGCCAATCTCGTCTTCGAGCAGGTAACCGGCAAGGATTTCGGCGATACGGCACTCGCGATGCTGGGTGTGGGCGGCGACAAATCGACGGCGTTGGCAGCCAACGACACGGCCGCACAACCGACAATATCGCGCGTTGCCACGGCGGCGCCGGCACAATTGACACCGGTCGCCGCCAAAACGATGCCGTCTTCGTCCGTTCAGACAAAACCGGCAAACGTGACAAACAGCGGCGTTCCGGCGAATTCGCCCACTCGCGGCGGCGGAGGACTCGACCTGGTTGGGTCCACATCGCGACTACCCGTCACCACCGACCAGACCAGCGCGCTCGATGACAAGACTTCGAACGCTTCCCTGGCGTCCCTCGGCCGCACCGGCCCCGATCCAGTTTCCGCCGCGTTGCCCACTCCCGCGCCGGCGACAACCCCACCGGTTGTTGCGGCGGACTCCAGCGCGGTCAGTGACGAGAACGCCACTGCCCTGATGACGTCGCTCCATCGCGACGGCGTCGAAACCGATATGGGTCTGCGCGCGATGTATGCCTACCGCAAGACACTCGGCCTTCCGACAAGTTTCGCGAGCACCGACGCGACGCAGCACTGATCGACACGGCGACTCATTCCCGTTCCCCGAAAATCGCACTGCCGACGCGCACATGCGTGGCGCCGAACCGGATCGCGGTTTCAAAATCCGCGCTCATGCCCATACTGAGATAAGGCAGCCCGTGCGCTCGCGCGAGTTTGGCGAGCAACACAAAATGCGGCGCCGGCGCTTCGTTCGCGGGGGGAATGCACATGAGCCCTTCGACCCGCAATTTTAACTCCTCGCGGCAAAGCGCGATGAATGCGGGCGCATCCGGCGGTGCGATACCGGCCTTCTGCGGCTCCTCGCCCGTATTGACCTGAATGAACATGACGGGCATGCGGCCCACACGATCGATCTCCGTCCGCAGGGCTTCGGCCAGCTTGGGCCGGTCCAGCGAATGAATGGCGTCGAACAATTCGATTGCTTCGCGCGCCTTGTTGCTTTGCAGCGGACCGATCAGATGAAGCTCGATGCCGGGGAATTCCGCCTTGAGCGGCGGCCACTTCGCCTTAGCCTCTTGCACGCGATTTTCTCCAAAGATGCGATGGCCGGCCTCGAGCACGGGACGAATATTCTCCGCAAGATGCGTTTTGGAAACCGCGACCAATCGTGTCTCCGGGGCTGGGGCGAGCGCGGTCTTCCTTGCCGCGTCGATGCGCGCGAGGATGGATGCCAGTGCGTCGGCGGGTGTACGCGATGTGTGCGAGGAGGACATGATCCGGTGACGGTCAAGCTAGCAAGAGCCGCGGCGCGTCTCAATGCGCATGCGAAGACCATGCGTGTCTTGCCCGCGCTTGTGTTGATGACGGACGAC
>JBEKLK010000094.1:0-10747 GCA_050010235.1 Rhizomicrobium sp. | reverse complement strand
CTTAAATCTTCACAGGTCATTGAAGCAATTGAATCTAGATCCGGGTTTTAAAGCTTTAGCGCGATCCGCCTCATGTCTGGAGATTGCTGGAGATGCCCATGCATCTGCACGCTGCTATGAAGAAGCGGCACAAGGAATTTCGCAATCAAATCTGAGCGCGCAACTCGCAGCGGAATTATACAATCGCGCAGCCCTTCAATATATCGTAGCTCAAGAGTACTTCTTCGCTGGATCGTGTTGGACACGTACGGCAGAAGAATTTGCGAAATTGAATCTCAATGTTGTCACCTGTAGCGAAAACCTTTCGCCGCTTCCGATGTCATCGCTCAAATCCCACCTTTGTGGACGTTGCTTTGAGGCCGCCGCGGGTGCGTATGCAAAGGCACTTGGGAATGAAATGTGGTCTGCGGGTGCCTATTGGCGTGCAGGGCGTTCATACGCTGCTGGTATCCCGAATATTCAGGCTTTCGAAGCTTATCGGCGTGCTCTTTTTGCAGAGATCGAGCATTACAATACGCTTGAGTTGGATGAGCTACGACTTTCGCTCCCGCTCTCTCAGTTTGAGCGCGACAACAAAATGAATCCAATCGATACTATGGAGCAGGCCCTGATTAGGATCAACAATACGCAACAGTCTGCTGGTGGTAAACTTCGGTCTCGTCTGAATACGCATCGCCAGATGGCTGCTACCTTCCATAAATTTTCGATGAAATTGCAGGCTATTGGGAATCCGCTGGAGGCAGGGCGTTTTCGTGCAGCCCAGAATGATCGTCAGCGATTAATTGCGGCGCTGAACGGGAATTATTGGTCGGCGGGATTCTATTGGCTTTGGAAAATTACTTCCAGTTATGGAGAGAGCCTAGTCCGATGGGCTGCAACTTGCCTGTGCGTTATTGTGACTTTTGCTTTGGCTTATCATTTAATGGGTATTATCGAGCCAAGCGCATCGGAATCAACGACACATCTTACATTTTTCGATGCATTCTATTTCAGCGTTGTTACGTTCACGACCTTGGGTTATGGCGATATTCATCCGGTTGGCGTTTTGGGTCAAAGCATTACGTGCCTAGAGGTCGTGACCGGGTTTACGATGTTTGGGATTCTTCTTTCCTTTGTGGGGAATAGGTTCCAGCGATAGTGGAAGAGTGAGCGCTATTTTCTTTTGGGGCGAAACTGCCCAGGCCATCAATCACGTAATTGCGGATTCAGATCGGTTCAAGAGAGTAACAGGCCATCAGGCTCGAGGTAGACTTTCTGAGCGCTTTGTTTTCAAGCGCGTGGCGACCAACTCTAAAGACGAAGCCGATTTCTTTTTTGCAGGTTGGGGCTTCGCTCGCAGGTTTCCGAACTTGGCTTTCAGCGCCTGATAGCGCGCATCGACGCTGTTGCGCCTCGCTCTCGGCAGCGACGCGATGACAGCGTTCAGAGTGCGACCCATATCACTTGCCTTTCTTGCACCGGCGTGAAACGCGGCCGCGTTAGCGCCATGAGGTCAAAGCCGCCCATGGAGAGTAGGGGGAGCGTGTCTCGCGAATTTGTCATGAGTTTCGCGATTTATGTTCGACTATTGATGTCGTGCTTGCGCCGAGGCGGTTGCCCTCGCTTGGGTCAGGACGCCGAAGCGTGCCTACTGAATGCCTTGCACCAATGTGATCGTGCGGTTGCCCAAGGTCCACGTGTCGCCCACCTTATGCGGGGACCAGGGCGTGCAGAGCGGATTGGTGACGCCGGGCGGCGGGGTGTCGTAGGTCCGGCAGAGCTGGCCCTGGGCATCGAGCTTCCAGATTCCCTTGAGCCCCATCGATCCAATCATGCTCGAACCCGTGCCATCGAATGTGTGGTCGGCCCTGTAGTGCATGCGAACTTCGCTCATATCGGTCTTTGCGATGATCGTGTTTCCGTAAAAATTCGCCATGACGTCGTCGGCGAATGCGAACGATGTCGATGCCAGCAAAGCCACGCAGCCCAGACCGAATGCACGCATGAATCCTCTCCGCTTGATGATGGTGCGCCGACGCTAGAGCAAAAGCAGGCGCGGGAGAATGGGCGCATGTTTTGTCCATTGGCCTGCGCGATTTCCCATGGTCGCGCGCATGCGGGGGCGGCCGTCGCACCCCGAATTGGTTCTACTATAAACTAATTGAGTTGACATAGAAACCAGAAAGGTCCAAAGTCTATAGGCGATTTTATGGAGGTGCCTCGTGTCGAGTTGCTTTTGCGGCCATGAATGTCGAAACCCGGAAATGACAGGGCCAATTGCGTGCGGGAAACAGGCGGGAAACAGGCGAAATATCAGGCGGATAACAGGCGAAATAACAGGGGCCATGTTGCCTGTTATGCCGGCGGAAAACCCGCGGTTTGCCTCGATTTTCCCGACGAATAACACGTAAGGAATTTTTTGCGGCGCGAACCAGCGGAGCACGGCATGACCTTCAAGGACATCCTCTACACGGTCGACGGGCCGCTCGGGATCATCACGCTCAACCGGCCGGAATACAAAAACGCGCAAAGCTATCGCATGCTCGACGAGATCGATGCGGCGTTTGCGCGTGCCGAGAAAGACAAAACCGTGCACGTCATCGTGGTGCGCGGCAGCGGCGGGAATTTTTCGTCGGGCCACGATCTCGGCACGCCCGATGCGCTTGCCTATTGGGAAGCGCTCGGCGCGGCACCCGGCATCGAAACCTACGACCAGTTCAAGAAATACAATCTCGATCTGCTGGTGCGCTGGCGCAATTGTCTCAAGCCCACCATCGCGATGGTCGAGGGCTATTGCATCTATGCCGGGTGGATGCTCGCCGCCTGTTGCGACATCGTCTTCGCGGCCGCGGATGCATCGTTCCTGCCGGGCTTCGTCGAATATATGTCGATCCCGTGGGATATCGGCGTGAAGCGCGCGAAGGAAATCGTGTTCGAAAGCAGGTTCATCTCTGCGGAGGAGGCGCGCGAATACGGCTTTGTCAACCGCGTGTTGGCGCCGGCCGATCTCGAGCGGGAAACCATGGCCTATGCGCGGCGCGTGGCGGAGAATTCGCCCTTCGCGCTCCGCTTCGCGAAAATCCAGATGAACAAGGCGCAGGACGCGCAGGGCTACACGCAGGCGCTGGAGGATTCCTTCGGCGATTACGTCGCGATGAAGGACATGCGCGGCGAGGACATGCGCGTGAAAGGCGAACGTCGATTGGCGACGGTGGATCTGGCGGTGAAGGGCAGGCGAGGGGAGCGGTTCGGGTTGAAGAAGGGGTAATGATTCCACTCCTCTCCATGGCCGCCCTCCGAGGCGGCCACCCAGTCAGCGAGCGTCCGCGAGCTGAATTATGTCTGCACAAGACTGCAGAGAGTCATTCGCCGCGCGGACGCGCGGCAGCTGGGTGGGCGGGTCAAGCCCGCCCATGGAGAAATATTGGATGTGGCGCGCTCGCATACTTTCAAATGTGCAGCATCGCGCGCGCGTGCAGCCCGCGGACCAATGTCTCCACGAGGTCGCGTGACGCGCTTTGCGCATCCCCTATTTCTGTTAGGGTGATCGCAGAGGAAACGCCCGAAGAGGCTTCATGACCGACCAGGCCGTCCCGGCTGAAGAACCAGCCATCGTCGACGCACCCGGGCCGACCGTTCTCGGCGCCCATTTCTCGAACGGCTATCGCACATATGTTCTCGTCGTGATGACGCTGGTTTATGTCGTCAATTATCTCGACCGTCAGATTCTCGGTATCCTCGCGCATCCCATCAAGGTCGAATTCCACCTTTCGGATTTGCAGATCGGAATTCTCGGCGGGCCGGCCTTCGCCGTCGTCTATGCGGTTCTCGGCATTCCGCTTGCGATTTTCGCGGACCGGCTCAATCGGCGAAACGTCATCGCCGCATCGCTTGCCGTGTTCAGCGTCATGACGCTGTTCTGCGGCCTCGCCGTGCAATATTGGCAGTTGGTGCTGGCGCGGTTCGGGACCGGCGTCGGCGAAGCGGGCACATCGCCGTCGATCAATTCCGTGCTGGCCGATCTTTATCCACCGGAGAAACGCGCTTCCGCGCTCGCCTTCTATTCGGCCGGCCTCAATATCGGATTGCTGGTCGCATTCTTTGGCGGCGGCTGGGTCGCCCAACATTATGGCTGGCGCCAGGGATTTCTCACGGCCGGCATTCCGGGATTGCTGCTGGCCATATTGGTGCTCACGACAGTCCACGAGCCGAAGCGCGGCCAGGTCGAAAATCTCGTCGATACGGCGAAGACGGCGAACCTGTGGGCCGTGATTCGCGTCTTGTGGGGGCAACGTGCGTTCCGTTGGATCGCGCTCGGCACGGGCATGAGTTCGTTCGGCGGCTATGCAGGTATTACTTTCATTCCGTCGTTTCTTGTCATCTCCCACCACATGACGTTGTCGGAGATCGGCCTTGCGCTGTCGTTGCTCGCGGGCGCGGGCGGCGCTATCGGCACTTACATGTCGGGGGTCTTCGCCGACCGTTACGGCAAGAACGACATACGCTGGAACATGTATGTGCCGATCGTCGCAACCTTCATCGCCATTCCGTTCGCGCCGATCTTTTATCTTGCACACAGCACGGCGATCGCGCTCGCGGCCGCCGTGGTGCCGACATTGATGGGGGCGTCCTATATCGGACCGGCCTATTCTGTCACCCAGGGCCTCGTACCGCTGCGCATGCGGGCCCGCGCCATCGCGATCCTGCTGTTCATCCTCAACATGATCGGACTCGGGCTTGGGCCGCCCGGGGTGGGCATCGTCAGCGACCTGCTCAAGCCGGCTCTCGGCGCGGACTCGTTGCGCTGGGCCCTGTTGAGCACCGTCATCACCGGCCTGATCGGCGCCTTCTGCTACTGGCGCGCCTCCCGGACCCTGAAGGCGGATCTGGCGAAATACCGTGCCTGACGGGCGCCCGTTAACAATTTCCCGGTTGCCGGGGACCCAAAATGCGGCAATTGTGTTAACCTCGAAGTGGTCCGGAATGGGACGGGAATGGCGAATAGGCTATCCTCAGGCGGATTTTCGGCCAACGTCCAAGTGCGAGCGGCATGGGTTCGTTAAGGCAACTGAGCGGGCTATTCCTCCTGACGGCTTCGGCCTTCACGGTGGCGATCGCTTTGCAGGATCATCCGGCCCTGAAGCGCGGCGTCGAGGCGACGGCCAGTTTTACGCGCGTGCATGGAGCCGAAGCCGTGATCGCGCTCAATGACGATGTGATCCAGCCGGGCTGGAAATTCACCCGCGCCGAAAGCGTCGCGCTCGGGCAGAAGATCGCTGCCGAGTTCGCGCCATCGCCCGTAAAGGTCGCGCCGGTACGGCTTGCGCGCGCGGTCCCGCATCCGATCCCGCGGCCGGAGATGCACGTGGCGAAACTCGCGCCGCCGGCACCCGCACATATCAATTCGCCTGCGCCGCAAGTCGCGCTGACTTCGCCTGTCTTGACGGCGCCACCGGTTGAAACTGCGCCGCCCGCATTGCGGCCAAGCGTCCCGGAGACGACGCCGCAGCCATCGCAAACGCCTGAGGTCGCCACGCTGCTGCCCCAGAAGCCGATGGTGCTCGCGCCGCAAGCGGCAACGCTGACCCCCGCGCCGAGCGTGACGCCGGAGACCGCGACTCCTGTGCCCAATCTGCCCGCGCCGAGCCCGGCCGAGCTGGTGCGCGTCGAGCAGCGGCTGAAGGACAGCCTCACCAGCGAGATGCTCGCGAATTTCGAGTTGTTTCTTTACGTGAGCAAAGCCGACAGCGGGCCCTGGTCGCAGCGCATGTTCGTGTTTCAGAAGCAGGCGAGCGGCGACCTCGTGCTGCTCGACAACTGGCCGGTCTCCACGGGTCGCGAGAAGATCGAATTCAATCCCGCCGGCGCCAAGCTGCCGAGCTTCACACCCGCAGGCTATTACGAACTCGATCCCAAGCGCTTCTATTCCCATTACCGCTCGGTCCAATGGGACCAGCCGATGCCCTATGCGATGTTCTTCAACTGGGTGAAGGATGGCAACCAGACGGGTCTCGCCATTCATGCCGCCACCGGCGACGACATCGGCCTCCTGGGCAGCCGCGCAAGTGCGGGATGCATCCGCCTCGCGCCGGAACCCGCGCGTCAATTGTTCTCGCTCATCCGCAGTCAATATCGCGGGCTCGCGCCGCGCTTCGCGATGGACCGCCGCACGGGCACGATGAGCAATGAAGGAATCCTGCTGCACGATCCGAGCGGCAAGGTGCAGCTCGCCGAAGGCTACAAGGTTCTTGTGTTCGTCGAGAATTACGGCGGCGAGAACGTCGTGGCGGCGTTGTTCTGATCGGAGCCGGAACAGGCCTTGATCAGGCGTGGCCGGTGATCAGCCAGATGACGATGATGACGGGAACCGGCACCCCGATCAGCCATAACAGACACGATCTCATGTGCCACCCTCTTTGGACGCTTCGCAAATGACAATGGGCCATTGCCGAGGGGGTTCCCGCAAGAGGGCGGCTTTCACGTCCGGTTGAGCGCGGGGATCGAATTCCAACGCCCGTTTCGGGCCCCGGAACGCTCTATTGACACCCCCGCGCAATTGCCCGATATCCGCCGGCCGCGGCCGAAAAATGCACGAAAATACCCGGTTTTGGGGGAATGTCCCGAGTGGCAAAGGGGGCGGACTGTAAATCCGCTGGCTACGCCTTCGTAGGTTCGAGTCCTACTTCCCCCACCATCACAGTACGGAGAACGGAATAGGGTCCGCGGACGACAGGTTTCGTATCGGTGCCGGTTCTGTATTCTGTTTTCCGCCCGCGGGTGTAGCTCAATGGTAGAGCAACAGCCTTCCAAGCTGATGACGAGGGTTCGATTCCCTTCACCCGCTCCAGCCTTCGCTCGCGAGTCGAGGGAAGGTTGCCCTCCGAAGCTCGTGAGAGCGAAGGAGGACCGTCGATGGCGTGCGCAGTTTCGATCGGCAAGCCGGTCTTCGCAAACCCCCAAAGCAAAATGTCGTGGCCCGGTTTTCCGAGCCACGACATTTGTTCGAACGCGAACTGCGATTTGTCTTTAGAACGAGACCTGCGTCCTGATTTCGACGGTATCGTACTGACCATTGTTGTTGAGTGCGCCGATGTTCTTCAGTTGGACGTGCTGGAAGTCGAACATGAACTTCAGCACATCGTCGGGATAGAAGTTGATGCCGGCGCTCGCAATATCCTGCACGCCGCCGAATACGCGGTCGAGTGCCACTGCCGAGGTGATGTCGTGGTCGAGGTTGGTGCTGCTGTAGCGGCCGGCCAGTTCCCATGCGCCCCAATCGCCGGTGGACGGATTGAAGGGGCTGTCCGGGCTCGGACGCACGAACGATGCCGTCGCCATGTTGTATTGGCGTGGTTCGCCGGTGATGACCCAGCTGCCTTCTGCGTACCAGCCCGAGAACTTCGGATTGGTGACGCCGACGGCCGGATCGTTGCGCGTGACGCCGTACCAGAAGTTTTCGCCTTCGACCATCAACGGTCCCCAACTCGCGGCGGCTTCCAAGCCGGCGGAATAAGCCGACGTGGCGTTGAGCGCACCGGTGTTGAGGAAGGTCACGTTGTCGACGCGCAATTCCGGACGATCGGAGAAGGTGATGCCGTAGGTCGTCACGCCGGACGAATTGGTCGATTCGTCGGGGTGGATGACGTATCCGAAATTGGCGCCCAGATGCAGGTTGGTGTTGCTGGCCGGATCCTGCCACGGATTGACGGCAACACGGCCGACGACCGCTTCCTGTCCGCCGCCATAGGTCGACACAGGTGCGATCAGGGGCGCTTTGCCATAGGTGTCGCCGGACATGAACAGCGAGGCGTACCAGATCGAACCGTTGCCGATGAAGCCGACCGATTCGCGACCGTCGTCGCCATCCAATCCGCGCGAGAGCTGCGCCGGAGACGGACGTTCGTTGAACAGAAGATCGTCAGACGATGTCATATCGCCCAAGTTCGCCGGCGTTGCGAACGCGCCGACCTTGAATGTGAAGGGATCGAGGAAGCCTTTGTAGCTGACCCATGCCTGCTGGATATGCGGGCCTGTGCCCGCACCCGTGCTGGTGCAGTAAGAAGTGCCGCCGGCCGTGCATCCGCTGGTGGCGCTCGTTCCGGCATAACCCTGATAGGTTTCGTCGCCATTGGCGCCGCCGAAGTCGTAGACGAATTTGTAGCCGAAATCGCCGTCGAAGGTGCCCTGGAATCCGATTTGCGCGCGGCGGAAATTTTCGCCGGACGATTTGAGATCATCCTTTCCTGCGCTCTTGCTGTTGTCCAAAGGCTGGCTCGTACTATAGCTGGCCCAGTCGCCTTGCACCAAAACGACCGGCGAAAACGTCCATCTGCCGTCGCGAGACGTAATTGTCGGCTGAGATTTCTCGTGCTGGAAATTCGTCTGCGGCTTGAACGCGACAACGGCCTGCTTTTTAGTCTCGGCCGCCTGTTCGGTGACCTGGGTTTGCAGAGTTGCGAATTGCGAGGCCGTGACTTGCGCCGGGGCTGCCGAGGCACCGCCGTTGATCTGCGCCTTCAATTCGTGAATCTCTTCGGCCTGTTCCTCGACCCGCTTCTCGAGCAGATCGAGACGGTCGCTGCCGGTGGTCGCCTCAGCGTCGTGGTGGTGATGATGCTTAGGCGGGGGTGGAGGCGGTGTTGCCGTCTGCGCGAATGCTCCGCCCGAGAGCACCAGCGTTGCGGCGCCGGCAAGCAGCGCGGCGCGAAGAAGATTATGTGTCTTGGACATAGCCCCTGACTCTCAATTGATCGGCTGCGCGAACGGGGGCGTATCGCGCCAGCCGGCCCTCTTTGGCCATGCCCCCTCTTAGCGTCATCCCAACCTCTAATGACGACTTAGTCAATAGAGATTTGGCAGTATAACTGCCCAGCGGCAATGCAGGGCTCGATTGGTAGCTGGTGATGCGTTCCGGCCACACTCGCGATCCTCGGCCTAGCTGGGGCGCCATCCAGCTTTGCCGCCGCTAATTTGACTGCAATTGAGTCTTGGAAATTCAGCTGGGCGTGGTCCAAAGGTTATCGTGATATCTGGATAGATATCACGAGATTTTCGGTGCTCTTGGCGGCTTTCAACCGTCGCAGTCATATTTTTGTCACGTAACCTTTGCAGCCGTGACATTCCTCGCGGCTACGACACCCCCAAGCTCTGTGGGTATGGGGCTGGGGTGCCGCGCCTTTGCGGCTTTGATTGTTTGCGAGCGGGGAAGACAATGCATTTGAAAACCATCTTGATGGGCGCGGTCGCTTGCGCCCTTTTGACAGGCCCGGCTTTTGCCCAGGCGAGCACTGCTCCGGCCGGAACGCCGCCGCCTCCTCCGCCCAGGCACCATCATCACCATGATGCTATGGCGACCACCGGCAGCGACCGTCTCGATCTGCTCGAGAAGCGGGTTGAGGAACAAGCCGAAGAAATTCACGAATTGAAGGCGCAGATCAATGGCGGCGCGCCCGCGGCTCCGTCTCAAGTCACCGCGTCGCAATTCGAAGCGTTGCAGAACCAGGTCTATGAGCAGGCTGCCGCCACTAAGGCGCAAGCCAAGGTCGCGTTCGTCTCCTCGACGCCTTATTTGCACCAAAAGGCGCGTCCGCTGGTCTCTTCTCAGGACGGCAAATGGACTTGGTCGCCGATCGTCGACGTGATGGGAGACTGGGCGTCCTACGGCAAGGGGCAACCCTTGAGCCTGACCGGCACGAAAGACGATCTCAAATCGTCCGGCGAGAATTTCCGCCGTGCCCAGATCGGCTTCCAGGGAACATTCGCCGGCGATTTCGGCTACAAGTTCGTCTACGACTTCGGCGGCACGAACGGCGACGAAACCTATCAAGGCTATGCCGGGACAAGCGCCACCAGCGGCTGCACCGCCGGCGGCACCACTTACTGCACCAGCACGGGTGCCGGTTCAGGCCCGCACATCAAGGAAGCCTGGGTCAGCTACAAAGGCTTTCTCGATCCGTTTACGTTCAAGGTGGGCGCGATGCCGACACCCGCCAACTTGTCGGACATGACGGCGTCCGACGACCTGCTGTTCAATGAGCGCCCGTCTCCGGCGCAGCTCTCGCGCGGCCTCGACGCCGACGATGGACGCGAATCGGTGGGCCTCATCGGCAACGGCTCGTTTTGGAATGCGTCGCTGTTCATGACCGGCGACACATACGGCAAAGCGCCGCTGATCGCGCCGGCGACAACCTATGGCGGCGGACAGGAAGCCATCGTCGGCCGCGCCGCCATCGCGCCGTTTTACGATCCCGCCACCAACTTCAATGTCCATCTGGGCGGCAATTTCGGATATGTCATTCACCCCGACGAATCGACCAATTCGTCCGGCGTGACGGCATACAACATTTCGTTCTCCGATCGTCCGGAATTGCGCGTCGACAACGTAACCTTCCTCAATACGGGCAATATCAACGCCACCTCGGCCTATTCCGCCGGTCTCGAAGCCGCGGCCAGCTGGGGACCGTTGATGATCGAAGGCGAAAACTTCTGGTACGGCGTCACGCGCAACAACCCGGCCACCGGTGTCACCAATCCGAAGTTCTCGGGCTGGTATGCGGAAGGCAGCTGGGTCATGACCGGCGAATACCACGCCTACAACATGGCGACGGCGTCGTATATGCGTCCGAGCCCTGACGCTCCGTTCAATCCCTCCACCGGCGATTGGGGCGCGTGGGAACTGGCGGGCCGCTACAGCAGCACGGATCTCGATTATGCAATCGGCAACGCAACGGCAGCCGACCGCGTTTTCGGCGGCGTGCAGGATATCGCG
>JBEKLK010000093.1:0-17540 GCA_050010235.1 Rhizomicrobium sp. | reverse complement strand
CGCCAATTTCGAGTACCCACCATTGATTTCGATTTCTTGAGGTTGCATGACAATCCGCCGCGCGGTATATGTTTCGCGCGGTGCGCCGCAGGATTGCCCAAATATATCGATGACGCGCGGGTTCGCGGCCCGCGCTCATCACTTCCCTAATATACACCTATTGGTCTGCACGCGAAAGCTGGCTAAGTCTCGGCAATGCGTCGTCCTGCGAAGGGAATTCAATCGCCCAAACCCGCTCCGGTCCCGACCATGATTCATCCTGCGAGATAGCGTCGGCCGCGCCGTTGATTTCGTCTTGCCTCATCGAACGCCGATCTTCTCCGGCCTGAATTGCGTTACCCCTCGCAGCTAAGGCACCAACGGCGCCCTCTAAGGCCCACCGCGCGCCTTCCATGCGTGTCATATCGGCGACCTCGATATAACCCTCGCCGGACGAGCCTGCCACAAATGATCTTGTCGTCTGATATGGGTACGATCCGATTGTAAGTGAGTGCGGGCCCGGCGGGACGACCGCCATGAGATAGGAACCGTTTGCAAGAGCGCCAAAAGCTAGCCCATCCATCGTGATTTGAGCGCGTTGAACGTATGGTGCCTGCATCAAATAAAGAACTTTGTCGCGAAAGATATAGACACGGACATAACCGGCCGGCGCCGGTGATGGATGCTGGGTATAGAATGCGGGACCCGTAGCGTCTGCCACACACCCGAAAATAAGAAGACACAAGCATATCGAAGCAAGTGTGCGGTACATGATCAACTCCCCTCCTGGTGACCGGGGAGTTAGAAAACCTCAGATTGGCAAGGTCACATTCGCCTTTAGGCTCTCGCCCTGAACATTCGCGAATGTCTCCCCGGCCATAGGGACGGAGAGTGCATTTGCGGCGGCACTTGCGCCGCCAATCTGAGGGGTTTCTACGCCCCAGCAAGCCGAAAGCGGCCCGCTGGGTGGGAATATAGCAGTGCCGCGAGAGGCACGCGAATCTGTGGATTCAGGCTGATTTACGAGGCTTTTTCGTAGCCCGCTTAGAGCGAATCGGGGCCACCTTGGGCGGGCGGTGCATGGGGCCGAATTTCACGGCCATATCCACCGCCTTCTCAAAGCGTTTGCGGGCGTCCGGTCGCACATCATCGTTCTTATGAGGATTTTTCATGCCATCGCACAAATCACCGCCGAAGAAGCTTATCGAGATCGACGCCGAATTTCAAAGGCGGCTCTATTACCTCGTGACCATGTGGGCCAATGCAGAGACATGGTTTATGCGCATATTGACCGTCTTGATGCGTACAGATGTAGGACGGGGCGACCTTATATTTTCTAGCATGACCAGTTCGCGGGCGCGGATCGATCTGGTTCTGCGGGCCGCGATTATGTGCCTCGCAACCGAGGATAAGCTTCTGGAATTCGAAACGATGCACGCCGAATTCAAGAAAATCACCAAAACCCGCAATAGGGTATGTCACGCGCAGTATATCCCAGATGCGACCGGATCGGTCCTCGTCGGTTTAATGACCGTTGACTATCAGCGGCGCGACTTTGATGGTACCAATCATAGGCAAACGGTGCGGCTGGATCGTAACTTTCTTAACGAGGTGAAACAGGCGGGACAGAAGGCTTCCGCCCTTTGCGATCGCCTCGAAGCTTTCGCAAAGTCTTGCCGTCCACAAGTGCTAAAGCGGCCACGAGACACGCCTTTGCGGCTACGCGGGAATCGGTGAGAAAACCGTCATCCCAGCATTCCTCACAGATTGCGGCGCTCCCCGCCTCGATCATCTCGGGGGTAATCTCAATTTCGTCGGCCTGTCGCTTACGGTTTACCATTTGTAGTACCTACTCTGTCAAGGTGATAATTCCCCCCACGAGGGGGGAAGGTTAGTGAGAAAAAGACACTGCGCCCATTTTTATTAGCTTTCCCCCCTTGTGGGGGAAGGTGGACGCCTCGCACTTGCGAGGCGGACGAAAGGGGGGCCGCGACGATGAGATCTTACGGCTTGCCGAACACGCAGATTTTGTTGCCGGTGGGATCGCGCAGATAGGCGCCGTAGAACGTCGTCGAGTCCGCAGGTCTCGGACCGGGCGCGCCTTCGTCCTTGCCGCCACTCTTGAGACCGGCCTCATAGGCCTTCTGCACGTCGTCTTTCGTCTTGGCGACGAACGCGATCATGCTGCCATTGCCGGCCGTCGCGGGTTTCTTGTCGTGCGGCGGGCAGACATAGACGCTGTGGCTGTCGGCGCCTTTCGGCCCGTAGCCGATCCAGCCGCCATCCGCGAATTTCCGCTCGCTGCCGATTGCGCCGAACAGCGCGTCGTAAAACTTGCCGGACGCTTCGGTATCGAGCGCCCCTATGGTGATGTACCCGATCATTTCTACCTCCCAAAGATTGGATGCGGACTTTAGCGAACGAATAGGAACGTTTCAAGAACACGAATGCAGAGCGCATCTGCGCGGCACGCAGAGCGTCCTGACAGGACGTTGTCAGCGGTCAGGGTATGCGCAGCCAATCATCGGGGAGGTTGAGCCAGGCGCACCGGCCGGTGTCGGACGCGCTGAGATTCGGCGGCTGAAGCGGATCGTCGACGAAACAACCGCCGGCGATTCCGGTCTGATCGGGCAGCAACGCGAAACTTTTCCAATAAAGCGTCGTGCCGCAACGGGCGCAGAAGAAACGGTCGTAACCGGCATCGCCCTCTTTCGCATACACGCCGAACGCGCCGCGCCTGGCGACGACCTGTGCATCCGGAAAATACGCCGACCAGCCGAAGGCGCTGCCGGTGCGCCGTTTGCAGCTCGAACAATGACAGATGCCGTTCAAGGTCGGCTCGCCCGATACTTCGATCGAACAATCGCCGCAACAGCAGCGCGCGGTTCGGGTTGCGCCCGTCGACATCGTTCTCTCAGTCCCCAACCGTATTGCGAGAGCGGCGGCCTACGCCATCTTCTTCTTGAGGCCCTCGTCCACCTTGTCGAGGAAGCCTTCGGTCGTCAGCCATTTCTGGTCGGGGCCGATGAGCAGCGCCAGGTCCTTGGTCATGAATCCGGCTTCGACGGTCTCCACGCAAATTGCTTCCAGCGCATGGGCAAACTTCGCCAGCCGCTCGTTCGAATCGAGCTTGGCGCGATGGGCCAGCCCCCGCGTCCAGGCAAAGATCGACGCAATGGCGTTGGTCGATGTCGCCTTGCCCTTCTGATGTTCGCGGTAATGGCGGGTCACCGTGCCGTGGGCCGCTTCCGCTTCCATCGTCTTGCCGTCGGGCGTGAGCAGCACGCTCGTCATCAGGCCCAGCGAGCCGAAGCCCTGGGCCACGATGTCGGATTGCACGTCGCCGTCGTAGTTCTTGCACGCCCACACATAGCCGCCGCTCCATTTGAGTGCCGAGGCGACCATGTCGTCGATCAGCCGGTGCTCATAGGTGATTCCGGCGTCCTTGAATTTGCCCGCGAACTCCGCGTTGAACACTTCCTGGAACAGATCCTTGAAGCGGCCGTCATAGGCCTTGAGGATCGTGTTCTTGGTAGAGAGATAGACGGGATATTTCCGGGAGAGCCCGAAATTCATCGACGAACGGGCAAATTCGCGGATCGATTCGTCGAGGTTGTACATCGCCATCGCGACGCCGCCGCCGGGAAAGTCGAACACCTCGTGTTCGATCGTCTTGCCGTCTTCGCCCACGAATTTGATCGTGAGCTTGCCCTTGCCGGGCACGCGAAAATCGGTGGCGCGGTACTGGTCGCCGAAGGCATGACGGCCCACGACGATGGGTTGCGTCCAGCCGGGCACCAGCCGCGGCACGTTCTTGCAGATGATGGGTTCGCGGAAAATCACGCCGCCCAAAATGTTGCGGATGGTGCCGTTGGGCGATTTCCACATCTTCTTCAGATGGAATTCTTCGACGCGCGCCTCGTCCGGGGTGATGGTGGCGCATTTCACGCCCACGCCCACCCGCTTGATCGCTTCCGCCGATTCCACGGTGACGCGGTCGTCGGTCTTGTCGCGGTTCTCGATCCCCAGATCGAAATATTCGAGCTTGAGGTCCAGATAGGGCAGGATCAGCTTCTTCTTGATGAGGTCCCAGATGATGCGGGTCATCTCGTCGCCGTCGAGTTCGACGACCGGGTTTTGAACCTTGATCTTGTCCATGGGGTCCTCTGGAAGGGCGAAGCGGGGACGCTATAGCGAGCGCGGGATGCAAGGTCAAAGGGGCGATTTGGAGCGGGCGCGGGCCCTGCGATGTGCTAGAGATTTCGCCGATCGCCACCCCCTTGAAAGGTATCGCCATGTCTCTCGTCCTGACCCAGGAAATCAAAGACCTCGTCAACAATGGGATCGCCAGCGGCAATGTGCTGGTGCTCGCAGTCGTCACGCCGGAAAACAAACCCGTTCTGTCGTTCCGCGGCTCGACGCAGGTCTATAGCGACGATCAGCTGGGCCTCTGGGTCCGCAACACCTCAGGCGGCACGATCGAGGCGATCCGGAAAAATCCCAATGTCGCGATGATGTATCGTTCCGCCACCACGCCGCTGCTGCAGTTTCAGGGCCGCGCGCGGATCGCCACGGATGCGGTCGAGCGCAATCGCGTGTTCGAGAATTCGCCGGAACAGGAGCGGAAATCCGATCCCGAGCGCAAGGGCAATGCCGTCATCATCGATCTGGACAAGGTCGAAGGCGTGCTGCGCTTTGGCGCCGACGGACCGGTCTTCGCCAGACTGGCGCGCTAGAGTCAAGTCAACGCATTCGAAGAAGCCGCGGCGCGATGACCCGACACTGGACCATGACAATCATATTGTGCCTCGTAGCCGTGGCTCTGAATGTTGGCCTGACACAATTCAGCACGAATGTTATTGTGACGCACGGAGATGGTACGGTCACGTCGATCGTCAAGACTGATCCAATTATTACGACATCTATGTCTGTCGCGGACATGTTTCGCGCAGGGCAACGTCCCTGCAAAATCGTGGCATCTGCGCAGATTAGCGGATTTTACGCCCGAAAGGGCGTGCCGACATTGCTCGCAGCAATCGCAGGAATTCTTGTTCCCGTCGTTCTCGCGATGGCCGCTCTTTATCTCTTGCTTGTCATGTTACCGAACTGGCTGAGACAATCTGTTGCTGTCGTATTCGTTCTGATCGGCGCTGCCGTTTTACTGATGATTGGCGTAGGAGTTTATCGAGCGATTTTTAGCGAGAATGTGTCGCTCGCTGCTTTAATGCGCGATAGGGATGGTTCTTTTACGTTATTTGTTGGAGAAGCGGCGATCCTTGCGGAAGGATTGGGCTTGCGTCTTCTATGGACTGCACGGACAGCAACATGACGGGCAGCTTTCGTCCTTCCATCATTCTGTCTCGTCCGCAACTCGGCGAGAATATCGGCGCGGCCGCGCGCGCGATGGCGAATTTCGGACTGGACGATCTGCGTCTTGTTGCGCCGCGCGACGGCTGGCCGAACGAGAAGGCCAATCACACGGCGGTCGGTGCGGCTTTCGTCAATGAGAAGGCGCGCGTGTTCCAGACGCTGGAAGAGGCGCTGGGCGATCTCAATCTCGTCTATGCGACGACGGCGCGCGACCGCGGCACGACCAAGGAAGTGCTGACGCCGGAAGAAGCCGCAAAACGTTTGCGCCAGGCATCGGCGCGCGGCGAGAAGACCGGCATCCTGTTCGGCAACGAACGCGCCGGCCTCGACAATGACGAGATTTCGCTGGCCGATGCGGTGATTACGGTGCCCACCTCCGAATTCACTTCGCTCAACCTGGGGCAGACGGTTCTGATCGCGGCCTATGAGTGGTTTCGCGCCGGCGACAACACGCTCCCCACGCGCATCGAGCATGGTCCGTATCACCGCAAGCCGACCCGCGCAGAGATGTTCGGGCTGTTCGAACATCTGGAGCGCGAGCTGGCGGAAAGCGGGTTTCTCTACCCGCCCGCCAAATACGACACGATGGTGCGCGCCATCCGGGCCACGGTCCATCGCGCGAAGCTCACCTATCAAGAGGTCCAGACGCTGCGCGGCATGATCGTGGCCCTGGTGAAGAATAAGCACAGAGTCCGCAAATGAGCGTGAGCCATCTTTTCAAACGGGCCGACCTCGCCTAAGTTCAAGGGGCAACAAGATTCGAAAGGAGGTGATCCAGTGTCTCATTGTCACCATTGGCGGCCGTCGGATGCCGCGACCTGGATCCTCGTCTCTAGGGGGGTCTGCGCCGCGTAATTGCGACGCGCTTTCGCGGTTCCCGTTACGGAGCCGCAGCCTGACAATGGAGGGGCCGCCCGGGGAAACCCGCTGGCGGCCCCTCGTCTTTTCAGGCCGGATCGCAAGTCGGACCGGCGCTTTTGGGGTGCTTGCGCAGGGCGGGATCAGGCTTGCTATAATGCCGACGGGAGGTTGGTGATGGACGAAGCAGTCGCCAACCCGGTCAGGTCCGGAAGGAAGCAGCCGTAACGAATCCGCTTCGGGTCTTTGCCGGCCTCCCACCTTCCTTTCGCGCCTCGCGACCCGCGCCGCCATTTTCCTTGCAGGGTGTGGAGATATCGGTCCGTCGGCGCTCTTACGCAGCAGAAAATTGACCTTCGCGAGAGCGGGCTTGCTATAGTCGGGCCCGCTCATTTCCTTCCGGAAATCATGGACGAGACAGAAGAACCATCGCTCGGGCTTGCGCCCACTTTACCCGCCGCTCCCCTGGCGAAAGCCGAAGCCTATCGGGTGCTGGCGCGCAAATATCGCCCGCAGGATTTCACCGGCCTGATCGGGCAGGATGCGCTTGTCCGCACCCTGAAGAACGCATTCGCCACCGGCCGCATTGCACATGCCTTCATGCTCACGGGTGTGCGCGGCGTGGGCAAGACGACGACGGCGCGCATCATCGCGCGCGCGCTCAATTGCGAAGGCCCCGACGGCAAGCGCAAGGAACCGACCATCCAGCCTTGCGGCGTCTGCGAACCCTGCATCGCGATTGCCGAGTCGCGGCACGTTGACGTGCAGGAGATGGATGCGGCATCGCGGACCGGCATCGACGACATCCGCGAGATTATCGAAGGCGTGCGCTACGCGCCGGCCAGCGCGCGCTACAAGGTCTATATCATCGACGAAGTGCACATGCTCTCCAAGCAGGCCTTCAACGGGTTGCTCAAGACCCTGGAAGAGCCGCCCCCGCATGTGAAGTTCATTTTCGCCACCACGGAAATCCGCAAAGTGCCGGTGACGGTGCTGTCGCGCTGCCAGCGTTTCGATCTCCGGCGCATCGAGACCGACCAGCTTGTGGCGCATCTGGAATCGATTGCGCAAAAGGAAAACGTCAGCATCGAACCTGCGGCACTGGCGTTGATTGCGCGCGCCGCCGAAGGCTCGGTGCGCGATGCGCTGTCGCTGCTCGATCAGGCGATCGCCCATGACGAAGACCACGCCATCACGGCCGAAAGCGTGCGCGACATGCTGGGGCTCGCGGATCGCGGACGCATTCTCGATCTGTTCGAGAAGACGATGGGCGGAAAGGTGCAGGAGGCGCTGGCCGGGCTCGGCGAACTTTACGACCGCGGCGCCAATCCTTTGGTGGTGATGCAGGACCTGCTCGAAACCACGCATTTCCTCACGCGCGTGAAAGTGGCGCCCGGCGCCGAAGGATTCTTCGACGGCGGGTCGGGCGAAGCGAAGCGCGCCGCCGAGATCGCGGGCAAGCTGCCGGTCCCCGCACTCACGCGCGCCTGGCAGATATTGCTCAAAGGCCTGTTCGAAGTGCGCGATGCCGTGCGCCCGATCGCAGCCGCGGAAATGGCGCTGATCCGGCTTGCCTATGCCGCCGATCTGCCGCCGACGGACAAACTGGTGCGCGAGTTGCTGGAAACGACATCCCACCCTCCCCTTGAGGGAGGGTCGAAATCTGCGAGCGCAGCGAAACAGATTTCGGGGAGGGGAGAGCACTCAGCCGCCGCGGTTAGCCCCTCCCCGAAAATGCCTCCGGCATTTTCGACCCTCCCTCAAGGGGAGGGTGGGGCTTTGGCCGCCATGGTGCCGAAATCGGATTCCGCGCCTGCCCCTGTGTTGCGTTCGCTCGAAGACATCGCGGCGCTTGCGGGACAGCGCGGAGCGGCCGTGCTCAAAGTTCATATCGAAAACGACATGCATCTGGTCAGCCTCGAACCGGGCCGAATCGAATTCCGCCCAAGCGTGCGCGCGCCGCGCACGCTGGCGGCCGATCTCGCGCAGAAGCTCAAGGAGTGGACCGGCATTCGCTGGGTGGTGACGGTCGCGCGCGAAGGCGGCGGTGCCACGCTCGGCGACGCCAAAAAGGCGGTGCAGGCGGCGAAGCTGGAAGCCGTCGCGCAGGACCCCATGGTGCGCGCCGTGCTGGATCGCTTTCCCGGCTCGGAAATCGTGCATGTGCGCGAGAAGATGGATGACGATGTGCCGCCGGCATCGGAAGACGCTTCCGAATAATGGCGAATCTTCCCGCAGGCCTGGAAATCGAAAGACTGGTGCAGCTGCTGGCGAAGCTGCCGGGCCTCGGCCCGCGCTCGGCGCGCCGGGCCGCGCTCGTTCTCCTGAAGAAGCGTGAGGTATTGCTGGAGCCGCTCGCATCCGCCATGCAGGACGCTGCCGCCGCCATCCGCATCTGCGAAATCTGCGGCAATCTCGACACGACAAATCCCTGTTCGCTGTGTCGCGATCCGCGGCGCGACGAACATGTGTTGTGCGTTGTGGAGGACGTCGCGGATCTGTGGGCGCTCGAACGCGCAAGTGTTTTTCGCGGACGCTATCACGTGCTGGGCGGCTCGCTCTCCGCCCTCGACGGGATAACCCCCGAACGTCTCAATATCGCCTCGCTGATGGCGCGCATCGGCCATGGGGTCGAGGAAGTGATCCTCGCGATGAATGCGACGGTGGAAGGCCAGACCACCGCGCACTACCTGATGGATGTTTTGACGCCGTCCGGCGTGAAAGTGACGCGTCTCGCCCATGGCGTGCCTGTCGGCGGCGAACTCGACTATCTCGACGAAGGCACGCTCTCGGCGGCGTTCAAGGCCAGACGCGCGATGTGATTCAGTTCGGCGGCAATTTCGGCTTTTCGGAATCGATCGGCGCAAGCTCGACACGTTCGATTCGCCCGGCGTGGCTTTCGATCTTTTTCATCGAAGTTTCGATCTCGCCGATATCCTTGTTCGTGCGGTCGAAATGCTGGCGCAAATTGCCCACGCGTTCTCCCAGCCGTTTCACATCCTGGAGCATCTCGCCCACGGCGGCCTGAATCTTGTGCGCCTGTTCGCGCATCTTCGCGTCGCGCATGAGCGTCTGGATGGTGTTGATCGCCAGCATGAACACATGCGGCGACACAATCACCACCTGCATGCGCCGGGCCTGCTGGATCACTTCGCCGAAATTGGTGTGCAGCTCGGCATAGATCGATTCCGACGGCACGAACATGATGGCCGGCGTCTGCACTTCGCCAGGAATCAGATATTTCTCCGCGATGTCCTTCACATGCTTTTGCATGTCGGATTTGAGCCTCGCGGTCGCCGCCTTGCGGTCCTCGTCGGTGGGAAGACCGCGCAACGCTTCGAACGCTTCCATGGGGAATTTCGAATCGACCACGATCACACCCACCACATTGGGGATGCGGATGATGCAATCGGGTCTTTTCCCGTTCGATAGCGTCCATTGGAAATCGTAATGCGAAGGCGGCAGCTGGTCGGCCACGATCGCTTCCATCTGGGCCTGGCCGAAGGCGCCGCGGGTCTGCTTGTCGGAGAGGATTTCCTGCAGGGACACGACCTGACCGGACAAGGCCGCGATGTTCTTCTGCGCCTCGTCGATCACGGTCAGCCGCGTCTGGATGCCGCCCAAAGTTTCGGCCGTCTTGGCCGTCGATTCCTTCAGGCCTTCGCCCAACCGTTTGTCGAGCGCCTCGATCCGTTCGGCCAGCATTTTCTGAAGCTCGGTCTGGCCGGCAATGGCCTGGGCGAAGCGGCCGGAGATTTCATTTTGCGTGGCCGCGAGCGCATCCAGCCGTGGCGCCATGGGCTCGGGGGCGATGCCGCGCCCGCGAACCGCAATGAGGATTGCGGCCAGCGCCGCCGCCGTCGCTGCAACCGCAAGCGCGATCAGGAGAAATTCCATTTCATGCGTCCTGTCGAACCGATATGGGCCGCCTTGACCGGGCGGGGCCCCTCGCCTATTTCGAAAGTCATGGCCGTTCGCCCCATCCTTACCGCGCCCGATCCGCGCCTCAAAGCGGTCTCGAAGACCGTCGAGACGGTGGACAGCGACACGCGGCGGCTCGCCGACGACATGTTTGAGAGCATGTACGCTGCGGACGGTATCGGACTTGCCGCCATCCAGATCGGCGTGCCCAAACGGGTGCTGGTGATGGATTTGAACCCGAAGAAGGGCGAGAAGGAACCGCGCCTGTTCATCAATCCCAAAATCGTCTGGTCGTCCGACGATCTGACCGTGAGCGAGGAAGGTTGCCTCTCGGTGCCGGACATCTGGGAAGACGTCGAGCGGCCGGCCATGATCCGTGCCGAATATCTCGACCGCGACGGCCGGCTGCAAACCCTCGAAGCCGAAGGGTTGCTCTCGACCTGCCTGCAGCACGAGATGGATCACCTCGAAGGCATCCTGTTTCTCGACCACATCTCCAAACTCAAGCGCTCGATTGCGCTGCGCAAGCTCGCCAAGGCCAAGCGGCTCAAAGACGTGGGCTGAGCGGGCATGACGCTCCGTCTTGCTTTCCTGGGCACGCCCGATTTCGCGGTGCCGACTTTGGTCGAATTGATCGGACAAGGTCACGACATCGCCGCCGTCTATTCGCAACCCGCGCGTCCCAAAGGACGCGGTCTTGCGGCCGAGAAGTCCCCTGTCGCGCGCCAGGCGGAGCTGCACGGTCTCACCGTGCGCACGCCCGAGTCATTGAAGAATGCGGATGCGCAAGCGGAGTTTGCCGCGCTCGGTCTCGATGCCGCGGTCGTCGTGGCCTATGGCCTCATTCTGCCCAAGCCGATCCTCGACGCGCCGAGGCTCGGCTGCTTCAATCTGCATGGTTCGCTGTTGCCGCGCTGGCGGGGCGCCGCACCGATACAGCGCGCCATCATGGCAGGCGATTCCGAAACCGGCGTCATGGTCATGCGGATGGAAGAAGGGCTCGATACGGGTCCCATTCTGATGGCGGAGCGTGTCGCCATCGGCCGCAAGACCTATGGCGATCTGCACGATGAACTGGCGCGCCTGGGTGCCGATCTGATGGCGCGCGCGCTGGCCGCGCTCGAACGCGGCAGCATCGCGGAAACTCCGCAGCCGACGGAAGGGGCAACCTATGCGAAGAAAATCCTCAAGGAGGACGCGCGCATCGACTGGTCGAAATCCGCGCGCGAAATCGATTGCCTCGTCCGCGGACTTTCGCCCGCGCCGGGCGCCTGGTGCGAGATTCGGGGCGAGCGGCTCAAGATTCTCTATGCCGAGCCGGTGGACGGACGCGGCGCGCCGGGCGAGATATTGGACGACAGATTGACAATTGCCTGCGGGCGGGGCGCGTTGCGCGTGGTAAGGCTGCAGCGGGCGGGCCGCGCGCCGATGCCGGCCCAGGAATTTCTGCGGGGCTTTGCGCTCAAACCGGGGGACTGCGTGTGACGATATTGAGACCCTCGCTGTTGCGGCGAATCGGAAATTCGATTCGCCTCTCGCGGCGCAAGAGAGGCGCCACGATCGATCTCACTCCGAACGGGTTCGTCTTCTCGCAACAGCGCAAGACGGTGGAAATCCGCTGGGATCAGGTTTCGCAGATCGACGCAGGCGTGCGCGATCACATCACGTTCGATACGTTCTACATTGTGTTGTTCGCGGGCGGGCGCAAGCTCGTCGTGGAAGAGCTTGACGACGGATTCCGCCAGCTCGAATTCGCCATCCATGAACGCTGGCCGCAGATCCGCGAACGGTGGCTGCAGCTCCTCTCCGTGCCGTTGCATCAGGCGCATTACGAGACCTTGTGGAAACGCGGCGGCTGAGCAATGCCGCGCTACCGGCTCAAACTCGAATATGACGGCGGTCCGTTTGTCGGCTGGCAACGCCAGGACAATGGGCCCAGCGTGCAGGCCGCGCTCGAAGCCGCCATCTTCAAGCTTTCGGGCGAGACGGTCACGGTCACCGGCGCAGGCCGTACAGACGCGGGTGTTCATGCGCTGGGCCAGGTCGCCCATTTCGATCTGGAAAAGATTTTGCCCGGCGACACGATCCGCGATGCGCTGAACCATTTTCTGAAACCGGATCCCGTCGCAGTCCTGGATGCCGATGTCGCGACACCGAATTTCCATGCGCGCTTCTCCGCAATCGCGCGTCACTACTGCTATCGCATCGTCTGCCGGCGCAGTCCGCTGGCGCTGGAACGCGGCCGTGCCTGGCATGTCGTGCGCGCGCTCGACGGCGAAGCGATGCACGAGGCGGCGCAGACGCTGGTGGGTCGTCACGATTTCACGACCTTCCGGGCGGCGGAGTGCCAGGCCAAATCGCCGGAGAAGACGCTCGATCGCCTGGATGTGGCGCGCGAAGGCGACGGGTTGCGCATCGAAGCGTCGGCCCGCTCGTTCCTCCACCATCAGGTCCGCTCCATGGTCGGAACCCTGAAACTGGTCGGCGAAGGCAAATGGAAGCCCCGCGACGTGGCCCGCGCGCTCGCGGCGCGTGATCGGGCGGAATGCGGCACGGTTGCGCCGCCCGAAGGACTCTATCTGGTGCGGGTGGATTATCCGGCGTCCTGAAGGTCGACGAGTTCGACGCTGTCCGGTGCGATCGCGCGGCCCAGGAATATCTGTCCCACGCGCGCGAACCGCTCCACCGAATCGGTGGCAAGAAATTCACGCCGCGGCGTTGTCCTGTCTCCGCGCGCCAGCCCCTTTTCGGCAAGCAGTTTTGCGACGGCGTCGGCTGTCGTCGCGGCGCTGTCGACCAGGATGACGTCGGGACCGGCGACGCGCGCAATGACGTCCTTCAAGACGGGGAAATGCGTGCAGCCGAGCACGAGCGCGCGCGGCCGGTTCGCGACAGGATCGAAAAGCGCGCCGAGATAGAGCTCCGCCGCCAGCTGCGCGATCGGGCCGTCGGTCAATCCTTCTTCTGCAATCGGGACGAACAGCGGGCAGGCTTGTTGAATCACGCGAATATCGGGAGCCAGCGCATGGATCGCACGCCGATACGCTCCGCCTTTGACCGTTCCTTCGGTGGCGATGACGGCGATGGGGCCGAGCGGCGCCGCCGCAACGGCGGCTTCGGCACCAGGCTCGACGACGCCGATCACGGGCATGGGCGCCAGCGCCACGCCGAGCGCAGGCAGCGCCACCGCCGATGCGGTGTTGCACGCGACGACGACGAGTTTCACCCGACGGCGCATCAACGCACTCGCGGCCTGGACGGCATAGCGCGTGACGGTGTCGCCGCTTTTGGTGCCGTAGGGCAGCCGCGCCGTATCGCCGAGATAGATGAAGCTTTCGTTCGGCAACCGCGCCATCAGCGCCCGCATGACCGTCAGTCCGCCCATCCCGGAATCGAAAATGCCGATGGGCTGCGAGCCCTCGCTCATAGCGGCGGCGCGGCGAAATAGGATTCGAGGATGGACGTGTAAATGTCCGCGAGCCGCGCGATCTCTTCGACCGGAACGCATTCATCGACCTTGTGCATGGTCGAGCCGGGCAGGCCCACTTCCGCCACCGGACAATGATCCTTGATGAAGCGCGCATCCGACGTGCCGCCGCCGGTCGAGAATGCCGGGACCATGTTGGTGACGCGTGCGATGGCGCCAGCGAGAAGGTCGGTGTAGGCGCCGGGCTTGGTGAGGAACGACACGCCGCTCACGCTCGATTCGATCGCAATTTCGCTTTTGGTGTCGCGCGCCACTTCGCCGGCAATCTGCTGGACCCGCTGAAGCAGGCTTGCTGCCGTGTGCAGATCGTTGAAGCGGATATTGCACGCGGCGTGCGCCTCGGCCGGCGAGACATTCGAAGCGGGATTGCCCACATCGAATGTGCTGAAGACGAGTGTCGATGGTTCGAAATGGTCGGTGCCTGCATCGAGAGGCTCGGCATCCAGCCGCGTCACCAGCGTTGCCAGAACGGGAATGGGATTGAGGGCATTCTGGGGATAGGCCGTGTGGCCTTGCACGCCGCGCACGCTGAATGCGATTTTCATGCTGCCGCGCCGGCCGATCTTGATCGTGTCTCCGGCGCGCGCCGTCGAGGTCGGCTCGCCGACGAGGCAATGATCGAGGCGCTCGCCTTTGTCGCGCAACCATTCGAGCATGGCTTTCGTGCCGTTGATGGCCACGCCTTCCTCGTCGCCGGTGATGAGGAAGCTGATCGAACCTTTCAATGCGCCTTTGGCCAGATGTCGCGCGGCCGCGGCCGCGAATGCCGCGATGCCGGATTTCATGTCGGCTGCGCCGCGGCCATAGAGCAAGCCATCGCGGATGTCCGCCGCGAACGGGTCTGCCCGCCACAGCTTTGCATCGCCGGGCGGCACGACGTCGGTGTGTCCGGCAAAGCAGAAATGCGGCGCTTCGGTCCCGATCCGCGCATAGAGATTGTCGATCGGCGCCGTTCCCGGCGCTTCAAATCGCAGCCTGTGGCATACAAAACCCAGCGGCTTGAGCACGGCCTCCAGCACGCCCAGCGCGCCTGCGTCGTCGGGCGTCACGGATGGACGGCGGATCAAGTCTCGCGCCAATTCGACGGGGTCGGGGATGCTCATGGTATTGCGATTTAGGCCGCAGGCCGGGTTATGGTCAATGAAGACAACATTGGGAGGCAAAATCATGGCGGGACGTCTGGAAGGCAAAGTTGCGGTGATCACGGGCGCCGCAAGCGGCATCGGTCGGGGGACCGTCGATCTGTTCGTCCGGGAGGGCGCGCGCGTGATCGCGGCCGACATCCAGGACGACAAAGGCGCCCGCATCGAAGAAGATCACAAAGGAAAGGCCCGCTATGTGCGCTGCGACGTGTCGCAAGAAGGCGACATCGCCGCGGCGATTGCGGCGGCCACGACGCATTTCGGCAAGCTCGATTTCCTGTTCAACAATGCCGGCACCGGCGGCGCGCGCGACGGTGCGGACGGCGTCACCGCCGAAGGCTTCGATTCCGTGATGCATCTGCATGTGCGGGCCGCGTTGTTCGGGATCAAATATGCGGCGCCCGCGATGCGGGCGAATGGCGGCGGCTCGATCTTGTCGACGGCTTCGGTGGCCGGATTGCAGGCGGGCTTCGGTCCCGTCCTCTATTCGATTGCCAAGGCGGCCATCGTGCATATGACGAAAGTCACGGCACCGCATCTCGCGCCGTCGAATATCCGCATCAATTGCATCTGTCCCGGCCTGATCGCGACCAATATCTTCGCGCAAGGTCTGGGCATCCCCAGCCAGATCGCCGAGACGCGCCTCGATGCGATTGCCGAATCCGCCAAGGATTCGCAACCCATTCCCCGGGGCGGCCGTCCGCGCGACATCGCGGAGGCCGCACTTTATTTCGCCGGCGACGGTTCGGATTTCGTCACCGGTCAGGCGCTCGCTGTCGACGGCGGCATCACGCTCGGGCCCAACGGCATGGCGCAATTGTCGGTCTTCGCACCGATCGTCCAGGCGCTGGGCGTGGACATGGAGACATTGGCCGCGATGGCGGCGGGGCGGACGTAACGCAGCGTTTCCGCCAAGCGCAGTTTAATCCCGCAACAATTCGTTGATCGAGGTTTTTGCGCGCGTGCGCGCGTCGACGCGCTTGACGATCACGGCGCAATAGAGCGACGGCCGGTCCGGCCCCGCCGGCATCGTTCCCGAGACGACGACGGAATAAGGCGGAACGCGGCCGTAATGGATTTCCCCCGTGGCGCGATCGACGATCTTGGTGGATTGGCCGAGATAGACGCCCATCGACAGCACCGAGCCTTCGCCCACGATCACGCCTTCGGCCACTTCGGCGCGGGCGCCGATGAAGCAATTGTCTTCGACGATCACCGGCGCGGCCTGCAGGGGCTCCAGCACGCCGCCGATGCCGGCGCCGCCCGAGATGTGGCAGCTTTTTCCGATTTGCGCGCAGGAACCGACGGTGGCCCAGGTGTCGACCATCGTGTCCTCGCCCACATAGGCGCCGACATTGACGAAAGACGGCATCAGGATGACGCCTTTGGCGATGAAGGCCGAATGGCGCACGACGGCGCCGGGCACGGCGCGGAATCCGGCGGCGCGAAATCGTTGCGCGTCCCAGCCCAGGAATTTCGAATCGACCTTGTCCCACCATGGCGCGCCGCCGGGTCCGCCGTCGATCGCGCTCATGTCCCGCAGCCGAAACGACAGCAGCACGGCTTTCTTCAACCATTGATGCACAAGCCATTCGCCGGCGTGTTTTTCCGCGACGCGCGCAGCACCCGAATCGAGTGCGTCGAGCGCATGCTCGACGGCCTCGCGCACGGGACCTTTCGTCGCCGGGTTCAACGTGTCCCGCGCCTCCCAGGCGTCGTCGATGATTTTGGCGAGTTCCGAGCTCATGTCAGATCCTGATCGAATGTAGGAATTGCGGAAGATCTTCGGTCACATGATGGATGTGCGCGGGCTCCGCAACGGGATATTCCGGCCCCTGCTTCGACCATGCCGAGTCGTTTCTCAGCCACACCGTCGTCCAGCCCAAAGCGTGCGCCGGCACGAGATTGCGCGCCACATCCTCGAACATCGCGCTCCGGCCGCCGGCGACGCCGGTTCCGGCCAGCACGGCGCGATAGGACTCCTGATCGGGCTTCGGCCGGTACCCGATCGTCCTGATGTCCCAGATTTCGTCGAACAGCGAATCGAGTTTGAGCCGGGCCAGCACGCGTTCGGCATGATGGCGGCAGCCATTGGTGAAAACGAAACGCCGGCCGGGCAGAAGCGAAAGCGCGGATGCGAGCGAAGGGTTAGGCTCAAGAACGGAAAGGTCGATATCGTGCACGGACGCGAGAAAGCTCTCGGGATCGATTCCGTTGACTTGCATCAATCCGCTCAGGGTCGTGCCGTAGTCGCGGTAATAGGCCTTCTGCACGGCTCTCGCCGCGTCGAAATCGAGACCGAGCAGGTCCTGCACATAGGCCGTCATGCGCGCATCGACCTGGACGAACAGATCGCTGTCCGCCGGATAAAGCGTGTTGTCGAGATCGAAGATCCACGCCTCGACATGCCGGAAATCGGGGCCCGTCCGCGCCGCGTCCACCGTGATTGCCTTGTCTGCCTGCATGAAAGGCGAAGATGAGCGAAGGCCGCGGGTTAGGCAAGCGCCGGT
The DNA here is from genome assembly GCA_050010235.1 of Rhizomicrobium sp. Classification (GTDB taxonomy): domain Bacteria; phylum Pseudomonadota; class Alphaproteobacteria; order Micropepsales; family Micropepsaceae; genus Rhizomicrobium. Next base: position 273 of record JBEKLK010000093.1, on the reverse strand, counting down.
TCATATTGCGCTAACCACGACCGTTTAACGGCTCTTAATGGAAAGTTGCCGATACTCGAGACGCGGCAATGCGTTTGCCGCAACCGGGAGCAATGGATGGCGGCGGAGGATCGAAAGGACTTGCGGGAACTGCTTCCCGCGCAGCTCAGCCGCGAGGACGTGCTGAAGATTCTCGAAGCGCACGACAAGGCCGCCCGCGAGGCGCTGGCCAAGCGTCCCGATGCATCGCCGGAAGCTCTCTTTCTTCTTGCCACCGAAGGCAACGAAGCTGCG
>JBEKLK010000092.1:0-10803 GCA_050010235.1 Rhizomicrobium sp. | reverse complement strand
CGCCCAGCGCGTAATCGGGCGCGATGGCCGTGGCGACAAGATCGGGCCTCGGCGGCGTGACGCGCGCGTCGATGTGCCTGCCCCAATAGCTGTAGGGCCAGCCGTAGAAATCGCCGTCATGCACGCGGGTGAAATAATCCGGCACCAGATCGTCGCCGAGCATGTCGCGCTCGTTGACGACGGTCCACAGCGCGTGGGTTTGCGGCTCATAGGCGAGTCCGTTGGGATTGCGCATGCCGGACGCATAGATGCGCAAACCCGTACCGTCCGGATTGAATTCGAGCACATTGGCGCGATGGAATTCGTTGGCCGCGCCGTTCTCGCCGACATTGCTGCCGGAGCCGACCGTGACATAGATCTTGGCGCCGTCGGCGCTGACGAGCAGGTTGCGGGTCCAGTGGTTGTTATAACCGCCCTCGGGCAAGTCGAGGATTTTCTGGCCTTTGCCCGTGATCGCCGTATCGCCCGTGCGATAGGGATATCGCCAGACGCCATCGGTATTGGCGACGTAGAACATGTTACCGAGAAGCGCCATGCCGAATGGCTGTTTGAGACCGCCGAGGAACGTCGTGCGCAGATTCACCGTACCCGTACCTTTGGAGTCGCGCAGCAAGGTGATGCGATTGGCGCTCGGCATGACCGAGCCATTGTTGCGCTCGAGCCAGGCCTGCAGGCGATCCAGCATCGAATTCGGCGGCTTCGGCACCGTCGCCGATTCCGCGACCAGCACGTCGCCATTCGGCAGCATGTAGATCCAGCGCGGATGCGCGAGGCCGGTCGCGTAGCGCGTGACGTCGAACCCGGCGGGTGCCACGGGCCTGGCGCCGGCCGGCCAGGGGATGGCGGTGGAGAAATTCGCCGTCGGCAAAAGGCTCTTGTCGGGCGCCGGCAACACCGGATGCGGACCATAGCTGGCCCTGGATTCGGGCTGGCCTTTCTCGCAACCGGTCAGCAGGAGCGCGGACAGCAGCGCAAGCGTGCTCGCCCGCAAAATAGGCGTGCGAACGCGACTATGCGACCTCGGATGAGTCATCAGGATTGATCTCGTCTCGTTGGAGCAACTTGCGCGAGTGTAAGTCGATTAACCGCTCTCGTCAGTAATGTAAAATCCGTACCAAACCGTGAAGCGGCGAAGCCCGGACGGCTACGCAATTTTAACCGAGTTTCGGCATGTTGCGAGGCAGATGCAATCACGGCCGGGGGGCCATATTTGATGCGTACATACTCGCTGGCGGCTTTGGCTGCTTTTTCCATCTCCGCCGCATTGGGCGCGACACCGGTCCTCGCCGACGATTCCAATACGGCCGCTCCATCGATGGTCGATCAGGGCATGGCCATGTTCGATGACGGCAAGCTGCTTGCGACGGGCGGCGTCAGCGATCTGGAAGGCGCGGGCGGCGGCGGTCTGGCGACCTGGGCCTTGACGACGGGTTACGGCACGCGCGACGGCATCGGTCTCGACGGTCATTTCACCTATATCGCGCTTCCCGATTATTCCCTGTGGACGGAAGGCGTGGCCGTCGGTCTGTGGGACCGCGTGGAGCTTTCCTATGCCCATCTCACATTCGACACCGAGAAGGTGGGTGCGACTCTCGGGCTCGGGCAGAATTTCGAATTCGATCAGGACGTGGTCGGCGCGAAAGTGAAACTCACCGGCGACGCGATCTACGATCAGGATTCGTGGCTTCCCCAGATCGCCGTCGGCGCACAATATAAAAGCACCGACCATGTCGATATCCTCCACGCCGTCGGCGCCAAGTCGGGCAGCGGCACGGATTTCTATATCGCCGCGACCAAGCTGTTTCTCGCCGAGAGCCTGCTGGTGGACGTGACGTTGCGGGAGACCAAGGCCAATCAGTTCGGCATCCTGGGTTTCGGCGGCGACAAGAACGACGGCTACTCCACCGAGTTCGAAGGTTCGGCCGCCTATCTGTTCAGCCGCGACTTCGCCGTCGGCGGCGAATTCCGCACCAAGCCGGACAATCTCGGCATCGCGCAGGAAAACGACGCGTGGGATCTGTTCGCGGCCTATTTCATCAACAAGCACGTGTCGGTCACGCTGGCCTATCTCAATCTCGGCAACATCGTGATCAAGGACAACCAGCAAGGCGCCTATCTTTCGCTTCAAGTCGGCCTTTAGGAGACAAAGATGCACCGCAAACTCATACTTGCCGCCGCGGCGGCGTTGATGTTCTCTACCTCGTTCGCGCTCGCCGACGATCCGCTGTTCCACGATCTCGGCGGCCGCGACGGCATCGCGACCATTGTCGACGATGCGACTGTGAATTTTCTCGCCGATCCGCGCATCAAGGCGACGTTCGACAACACGAATATGGACCTTTTCAAGGGCAACCTGACGGACCAGCTTTGCGTGGTTGCCGGCGGTCCGTGCGAGTACAAGGGTCAAAGCATGCACGACGCGCATAAGGGACTGCATCTCACCAATGCGGACTTCAATGCGCTGGTGGAAGATTTGCAGGCCGGCATGGACAAGGCCGGCGTGCCGTTCGCCACGCAGAACCGTCTGCTTGCGCGGCTGGCGCCCATGCAGCATGACGTCGTGACCAAATGAAATGGGGTCCGGCGGCCGCTTTTGCGGCCATGGTCGTGGGGACCATCGCGTGGGCCGATGACGCACACACGATCATCCAGAACGGGCGCGCGTTTCATCCCGCCGAAATCGCCATCACCCGCGGCGAAACCCTGGACTTCAGCAATCAGGACGAGTTCATCCACCAGATCTATGTCGACACGCCCGGCTTCAACTACGATTCCGCCGAGCAGCCGCCTGGCGAGACGTTTCATATCCCGTTCCCGGACGCCGGGACATTTGCGGTCCGCTGCCACATCCACCCCAAGATGCTGCTGACGGTCCACGTCAAATAGTGGTCGGCGCAACCCCGCGATTAAGCGGGCATCAACCCTAATTGCCGCATTCTTGCTGCGTATAAGCGGTTCTCGGAGCCGAAGAGGGAATGCGGGCCCCGTTCAATTTCAATTCGATCGGCACGAAGATCTTCGGGGCTTTCTTCGTGCTGAGCGTGATCGTGGGCGCGCTGGGCGCCTATAGCTATGCCGTACTCAATGCGGCGGGCGGCATCGTCGTGGGCACCTATGACGGTCCGCTGATGGCGATCAATTACGCGCGTGCCGCCAGTCTCGACTTCAGCGAAATCCAGACGTCCATGCTGCGCCGCCGCCTCGCGCCGGCCGCCCAACGCCCCGCCATCGACAAACAGATCGACGATCTCGCCTCGACGTTCTTCGCCGATCTCGAAGTCGCCCGCGAACGTTCCGGCTATCCCGACGAACTCAAAACCGTCCGCGAAATCAAGACGCTGGTGCAGGACTGGAACGCCATGCGCCTTGCGGACGGCCCGCGGACGGACGATCCGAAACTCGAAACGCTCGAATCCAAAATCCTCGATCGCTTCGACATGCTGACGGAATACAACGCCGATCACAGTTTCGTCGGCCGCCGCAAGGCCGTCTGGTCGATCGGCTATTACGAATATCTCAGCATCGCGATGACCATCCTGTCGTTGCTGCTGGCCGCCATCATCACGGCATTTCTCGCGCGGCGGATCGCGAGGCCGCTGGCCGCTGCGGCGTCCGTCGCAGACCGCATCGCGGCCGGCGAATTGCAGACGCCCATTCCGGCCGGTGGCCGCGACGAGACCGGCATTCTGCTCAATTCGATGACGGTGATGCAGGAGAATATCCGCGAGATGATGGCGCGCGAGACGGCGCGCGCGCTTTCGGCGGAAGGCCGCCTCGTTCACGCGCTGGAAACCTCGCGCGAAGGCGTGATGCTGGTGAACGCGGACGGGCGGATTCTTGTCGCCAACGATCAGGTTCGCGCGTTCTTTCCCCAATTGTCGGATCAAATCGCCGCGGGCCGCGAGGTTACCGATGTCGCCCGCGAAATGCAGTCGCAACTGGCGGACGGCGCCCAATTGCCGTCACTGGGCGAGATCGGCATCGGCCGCACCGGCGCGCCGGGGAAGGGCGCCGAGCGGCAATTGAAGGATGGGCGCTGGGTCCGCGTCACGGGCAGCCGCACACGCGACGGCGACTTCTTCATTTTCCTCAGCGATTTCACGGGCATCAAGGAACGCGAGGAAAGCTTCAAGCGCGCCAAACAGGCAGCGGAGGCCGCGAGCGCCGCGAAGTCGCGCTTCCTCGCCAATATGAGCCACGAGCTGCGTACGCCGCTCAACGCAATCATCGGCTTCTCGGAAATCATCGCGGGTCAGATTTTCGGCGCCATCGCCAATCCGAAATATGTCGACTACGCCACCGACATCATGCGCAGCGGCCGCCATTTGCTGGACGTGATCAACAGCGTGCTGGAAATCTCGCGCAGCGAAACCGGCAAGATGGAGTTGCAGGGCGAGACGGTGGATCTGCGCTACATCCTGCTCGATTGCGCCAAGCTGGTGCGCGAACAATGCGGCGACGCGAAGCTTTCGCTCGATGTCGTCAATCTCGATGCGCCGCTTCCGGTGTGGGGCGAGAAAGCCAAGTTGCGGCAGATCTTCCTCAATCTGCTGTCCAATGCGATCAAGTTCACCGAGGCGGGCGGAGCGGTGTCGATCGCGGCCGAGGCGTCGCAATCCGCCATCACGATCGATATCGCGGACACCGGCATCGGCATGTCGCCGGAAGACGTCGAAATCGCGCTGACGCCTTTCGCCCAGGTCGACAACCGTCTCGCGCGCCGCTACGAAGGCGCGGGACTCGGGCTCCCCCTGACCAAGGTGTTCGTCGATTTGCACAAAGGCGAACTGGTCCTCGACAGCGCGCGAGGCATCGGCACCCATGCCCGTGTTCGTTTTGCGCGGGTGGCCGACGTCGATGCCGGCCTGCAGCTTCAGATCTGATATTTTCCCTCTAACGGTATCGTTGTGCGATACAGTCCGCCGCCGACAACCAGCTCCGGAATTGGCTTGCTTGAAATCTACGTCGATGCCGATGCCTGTCCCGTCAAGCAGGAGGCGATCCAGGTCGCCGAGCGCCACGGGCTCGTCGTTCACATCGTGAGCAATGGCGGCCTCAGGCCGAGCCCGCATCCTCTCGTCAGGCATGTCGTCGTGGCCCAGGGCGCGGACGCGGCCGACGACTGGATCGCCGACCGGATCGGCGCGGGCGACATCGCGATCACCGCCGACATTCCTCTCGCGTCGCGCTGCCTCAAGAAGGACGCTTTCGTGCTCGGACCCGCCGGCAAGCCTTTCACGCCCGAGGGCATCGGCATGGCGCTGGGCATGCGCGACCTCAACCGCCACCTGCGGGAAGCCACGGGAACACAGACCTACAATGCGAATTTCACGAAATCCGACCGCTCGCGGTTCCTGGGCGCGCTCGAAAATGCGATCCGGACCATCGAGCGAAAGCACGGAAAATCGGGGGCCTGACGCCGGCGGGACTGGACATTCCCGCCATTCTCGGCTTTGAGACGGACGCGCGGACACAGGAAACGGATAAATCGCCGACATGAGGGGTTTCAAGGAAAAGAGTCTCGCCGACCGGCTGAGCGAAGCGGCCAAGGCCAAACAGGCGCAGCTCGAGCGGGCGCGGGCAAAGTCTCCCGCCAACGATCCGGATTTCGCCGCGCGCCAGGAAGCGCGCAAAGCCGTCGCCGAGGCGCGCGAGATTCGCGCGGCCCAGCGCGCGAAGGACAAACTTGCGAACAAGGCGCGCGAGGCCGAACAGCGCATCATCGACGAAGCGGCGCGCGCGGAAGCGGCGAAGCTGGAACAGCAACGGCGCGAAGCTGAACTGGCCGAGCGCAAGAAGCGCGAAGCCGCGCTGGAAATCGAGCGCAAGGCCGCCCGCGACGCGCGCTATGCGGCCAGGAAGAACAGAAAGAAGTAAGCCCGCCATTCCTGGCTCTCTCTCACCACATCCCGCATGACAGAGACAGCGCTGCCGATGACTTCGGCGGCGCATTTCCGTCCTTGGGTGTGCTTTGGCTTTGGTATAAAATGACAGCCACATGGGCCTAGCGGGAGATCGACACGAAACTCTCATCGATGGCGTGTGCGTCTGTTATCATTTTGGCGGCGATTGCGTTGGCGGCAGATTGCGTGTTGGCCGGGACTATCAACTACAATGCCAGTAAATCGAACACGGGCAATATCGCGGTCCAGCCCACGACGTGCCCGGCGGGCGAGACATGGGACGCCGCCGCCAGGAAATGCCTTGCGCCCACGGATATGAGCCATGGCTTGATGGTGCATGGCGGAAAGATTGCGGCCACGCCTCTGAACAATCGCCAGAACGTCAGCGGCAGCACGATCCAGACGGACGATAGGGGTCCCTTTACGTCGACGGCTCCAGGCGGATCGACGACAACGACAACGACGACTCCGCATTAGAGTCGATTCGGAATCGAGTTGAATCGCGCGGCCCCCCTTCCGTCCGCCTCGCGAAATTCGCGAGGCGTCCACCTTCCCCCGCGAGGGGGGAAGGTTAGAAAAACGGAGCAACGCGCGAATCTTTTTTGTTAGCCTTCCCCCCTCGCGGGGGAAGGTGGCGCGCGGCGCCAGCCGCGTGACGGAAGGGGGGCCGCGCGAACTATTCCGAATCCTCGCCAAGCTCGCGCTGTGCGATTTCAAACTGTGTCAGCGCCGGGCGATGTCGCAGTCCGAGCCTTATGCCGCGCGCCGCATCGGCGTGGTGAAGCCGGCCCAGGTGAGATAAAGGCCGATCACGAAGGCGGGCGCGAGATAGAGATAATAATTGGCGCCGTAGTGCATCTGCGCGAACAATCGGGAAAGTCCATCCGGCGTGAGAAACAATAGCGTCAGGCCTTTCGCAAAGATCAGCCATCCGACCAGCGTCACGACCACCGGCAACACGCCGCCGGACCAGACATTGTGGCCGAGTATCATGGCGACGCCCAATCCGAGGCTGATGATGGCATAGGCCAGCATGACCGGCGCATCCGCAGCCGTGGTTTCGACGATCGCGCCGCCGCGCACGAGGAAGGCTACCACGAGCAGGACGGTGGAAAGGCCGATAAGCCGTGCGAGATAAACCGTGAGCTGGGACATTTGATCCTCCGCTGCGTCCGATCGAACGCTTTGCGTAAGATTACAGCGTCGCATCCCGATCCTCCAGCGCCTTCATGGTATCGGATATTCGCCGGAGTCGCGCGTGCTTGGGAGATTGGTGATATCGTGAAGCGGTTCGGGAGCGGGAAAAAGATGAAGATCGAAGGCCATTGTCATTGCGGCAAAATCGGCTACGAGGCCGAGGTCGATCCGGAGAGGGTTGTGATCTGCCATTGCACGGACTGTCAGATCAGTTCCGGCGCGCCCTATCGGGCCAATGTTCCCGCCGCTGTCGAATCATTCAAGCTGCACGGGCACCCGACCGTGTATGTCAAGACTGCGGAGAGCGGCAATAAGCTTTCGGTGGCGTTCTGCGGGAATTGCGGCACGGCTCTCTACTCGAGCAAGCTCGATAACCCGCTGGTTTTCAACCTGCGGCTTGGCGCGGTGAAGCAGCGCGCACAACTCACGCCGAAAGCCCAGTTCTGGTGCGATTCCGCGATGCCATGGGTTATGGACATCAGCCGCATTCCGCAATCTCCGGACCAGACCCGTCCCGCTCGCAAATAGACACGCACAAACTGAACCACTACCTTTTCGATCGCGACGCATTTTGAAATCATTGCGCCAGCCGGAATTCCGAAAAGCAGAACGGCGCCAGAACAATCCGGCGCCGTTTGCATTTGGAATGTCACGCAGACTCAATCGATCAATGTGAAGCGGGGGTCGCTGGATCGCCGCTGACGTTGTCCAATTCGCTGTTGACGCGCGCGTCGCCCTGCTTGCCCGCCGGGCATGGGGACGCTTCTCCGTTCGGGCATTTATCGAGTATTCCGAGATTGTTTTTGATGTTGCTGCGCGAGCTGTTCACGGTCGTTGCTTGAAACTCTGCGCAATTCGGTTGAAACCGATTCGGTATCGGCTGGCCGTCTGGCGCGAGACACGGCTTCGCCGTGTTGTGCCCCGTGTCCGGGCCGGTCGTGAGGCCGTAGTTCTTCGCTGTGGCCTTAATAAAACCGGTGGCGGCGGCTGCGTTCGCTGGCGTGGTGCAGACGGCCGACATCGCAATCGCTGCCAAAGTGACAATAGACGCACACAGTATAGATGAGAGCTTCATTTGGTCCTCCCGCTGAGCCCCTATACTGGACACGGTACTCCTTTGGGCGAGAGTCCCCTAATCTGGAATTTCCTTCACGCAGCCAGTTACTTACACGGCCCGCGCTTCGCAACAGGAGCCTCTTGGCCTGCGATCGGCGCTGCCACGTCCGCCAATCCCAAACCGGATGCGTGACGCCAGCGGCCACTGTCGTGCCGTTCTGTGCTAGCGTCGCGTCACATCGGGGAGCCCGCGATGACGAACATGAGACATTTGATGACGGCGGCCTGCATGAGTTTCGTCGCGAGCGCCGGAGCGTCCGGCTTCGCCCATGCGGCGACGATCGCGCTCGCCTGCAAGCCCACGGCCATGGAAGCGGCGTCCTTCGCGCAGATGGGTTATCCCGACAACGCCAAGCAGGTCCTGTCCGTGAAGATCGACACTGTGAAGCACACGGCCGGCGACTGGGAGACGTATCCGGGCCAGGACAACCCGCCGACGCAGCCGGACAAATACTATAAGGCGAAGGTCACGAAGGCTCTGGCGACGTGGACGCTGCCGATTGACAAGGATACCGGCATCGGCGGGGCGAAACGCTCGCTCGATCTCGATTCTTATGTGCTCACCACCATCGATCCCAGCGGCAGTTCCTTCTATTGGGACTGTGCGGCGCCCTGATGCGTGCCGCGTGCGGAGATTTGGTGACAGGAGTATCACTGCGCATCGCCACGGCTGGAATGAAAGGGAATATTGCTCCTGTCCTCACATTGCAGTGGGAAAATCAGGGGGCAAAGTGATATTCGTTCTCACGGAGCCACGCGCATGATTGGTTATGCCACCATTGGCACTAACGACTTAGAGAACGCTAGAGCCTTCTACGACGCAGTATTGCAACCGCTTGATGGCAAGCGTTTCGGTGGCAACGGTTCGTTCCCTAGTGATCGCGCGCAGTACTACGTCGGCGCTGGAGGCGCATTGCTTAGTATCTGCCGCCCCTTCAACGAGAAGGCCGCCTTCCCGGGCAACGGCAACATGATCGCTCTACTCGCACCCTCGCGTGAACTGGTTGATCAGGCCCACGCGCTCGCTATTGCAAACGGTGCTATGGATGACGGCGTTCCAGGCGAGAGAAGACCCGGTTTCTACGCCGCCTACTTCCTCGACTTGGACGGAAATAAGGTGTGCGTGTTCAAGATGGGCTGAACCAGCGGCGCGGCCGATGGCCGTCACGTCAAGCCCTTAAGTCTCAAACTGTAGCAGTGCCGCTTTGTCGTCGCGCTTCGAGACAGACGGCGTTGCCGGTGACAACGGCGTGGCGTTTCCTGCCTTGGGGACTCTTGGGCATGGGGGTTAGTATGACACGTAGAATCGTGAGGGGAAACGGTGATGCAAGAGGTCGAGGTTACGGGTAGTCGCCTATTGAGTGTGTGGTGGCTCGTCGTATGGAGAGGATTTGTTGGCGGGGCCGTCTTAGGATCCATCGCCGGAGCCATTGCTGGATTTGTTGTGGCGGTAATAGGCCACCGCGAATGGGGCATCGTTGCCGGCGCAATCGCGGGCTATGTTTTGAGCATACCCTGGTCTGTCGTGGTTCTTCGCATGGCATTGAAGAAACACTATCGTGGCTTTCGCATCGCCCTAGTTTCTGAGGAAGCCAAACTGTAACAGTGCCCGCGATCCGCATGACATGGACGGCGTTGCCAATGACATCGGCGGGGCGTTTCTGGCCTTGGGGTCCTTTAGGCATTGGGCTTCCCCGGACCGAAAAACATGTACGCGAACCAGAATATTACTCCTGCGGTTATGACCACCGCCCAGATATCTAAGAACCATTCGTGCACTAGGGGATATTCGTGAGGTATTAACTGGCCAACGAGAGGGGTCAGAAATAGACACGCCGCGAGCGTTCCAGCAAAATATTGGAACGGTGTTCTCTTACTCAAGCCTTGGGGTCCCTTGGACATGAGCGTAATATGACACATGCCCGAGGAACACGGAAAGACTGGAACTCGGGCCCAAACTCGCCATGCGAAAGCCCGAGCAGTAATTTTTCGTCTGATCTCAGGGGCGCTATTCCTCGCTGCTGGCCTGATTATCTTGGCGCAGATCTGCGTTATTGTGTGGTGTATGATTGCTCCAGCCTGCCCGTGAATTTCAAACTGTAACAGTGCCCCATCCCCCCATGGGTTGACTTTGTAACCAATTGGGGCGTATACGCCCGCATCCTCGCAGTCGCACGACGGCTGCCGTTCAACTGGCGCCTGTCACGGCGAGGCATGATTTCAACATACCGTTCGCTCCAGATGTGCGTGGAAGACGGCAACTTGCCGCCACACGCGCGCGCATTTTGCGCCGCACTGGTGCTTTAAGGAACTACACGTGACTGATGTAACTTTTGCCAGCCTCGGCATCGCCGAGCCGCTTTTGCGCGCGCTCGCCACCGAGAACTACACCCATCCCACCCCCATCCAGGAACAGACGATTCCGTTGCTGCTCGCCGGCCGCGACGTGCTGGGCCTTGCCCAGACGGGCACCGGCAAGACGGCCGCATTCGGGCTGCCGCTGCTGCAAAGGCTCGCCGCCGACAAAACGCCGGTGCAGCCGCATGGCGTGCGTGCGCTCATCCTCGCGCCCACGCGCGAACTCGCG
>JBEKLK010000091.1:0-10848 GCA_050010235.1 Rhizomicrobium sp. | reverse complement strand
TTGTTGCCGGGCGGATTCGATCCGGTAATGGAGCCACTGCCGGGTCCGTCGGGTGGCGACGCCGCTGCGCCTCCATCTGCCGCGACGATCCGGCAGGTGGGTTCGACCTGGAGTCCCACCTACACCGATGTGCGCGAGGATCGCGTGGTCATTTACGGAACGGCGACGCCCGATGTGCAGGAATTCGTCTACCGCATCAAGGCGTCGAGTGCAGGAACGTTCATCGTGCCGCCGGCCTACGGCGAGTCGATGTATGACCGGCGCGTGCAGGCCCGATCGCCGGGCGGCCAGACGCTGACCGTGGCGCACGCACCCTGACGACGGAACCCCGTGCGATGACAGTAATGTTAGTGAGTAGTGCCTCATCTTTCCATCATGTGTCATGGCCCGCGAAAGCGGGCCACCCAGATGACGCGTTGCGAAATTCACAGAACAAGCAAAAATTCGCGCGCCGCTTGCTCAATCTACCGGCTTCACCTGGGCGGCCCGCTGTGGTGGGCCGTGACACCAATAGGGGTGAATACGAGAAAATATCAGTGTGACCCAATTGGGAATCCTTTTCCGCTCCGTCCTGCGCGATATCGGCCGTGCCCTGTGGCTGGCGCAGAACTGGTTGGTCGGCATCGCGCTCATTGCAGCGGTTCTCGTGGGCTTCCGCCTGTGGCCGCATCGCTCGCTCGAAAGCTGGAAGCCGTCATCCGTCGCGGTCTATGACGATCGCGGCCGGCTGCTCAGGCTGACGCTCGCGAGCGACGATCGGTATCGCCTGTGGGTGCCGCTCGCGGACATGTCTCCGCAATTCGTCAGTGCCGTACTGCTGCGCGAAGACCGCTGGTATCGCTGGCATCCCGGCTTCAATCCTTATGGTCTCGCGCGCGGCTTTTGGGTCACCTATGTGCGCCATCGTCATCCCCAGGGCGGTTCGACGATCACGATGCAGCTGGCGCGCCTGTTGTGGCCGCTCAACACGCGCTCCCCGATGGGAAAGCTCGAACAGATCGGGCGCGCGCTCGAGCTCGAACTGTTCTATTCGAAACATGAAATCCTTGAGGCCTATCTCAACGACGCGCCTTACGGCCGCAATATCGAAGGCGCGGGCGCCGCGAGCCTGGTTTATTTCAACAAGCCGGTTTCAGCGCTCACCCTGCCGGAGGCGCTGACGCTCGCGGTCATTCCCCAGGATCCCACAAGCCGTTTGCGCTCGGCGCGCGGAGCGTCCGGCATCATCACCGCACGGCTCACGGCCGCCCGCGATCGGCTTTACGCGCGCTGGCTGGGCGTTCATTCCGACGACGCAGCGCTGAAGCCTCTTTTCGCTTTGCCGATGACGATACGGCAATTGTCCGCTCTGCCGTTCGAGGCGCCGCATGCGGTCGAACAGGTGCTGGAAGCGCAACGAGTCGCGGGCGGCCACGGCGAATCGCGTTTGGCCACCACGCTTGACCTCGATCTCCAGCACATCCTGGAACGGCAGATCGATCTCTATGTCGCACGAAACGGGGCGAGCGGCATTCGCAACGCCTCGGCGATCCTCGTCGACACACGCGATATGGGCGTCAAGGCGCTGGTGGGCTCCGCGAATTATTTCGACCGCGCGCTGCTGGGACAGGTGAACGGCACATTGGCGCGCCGTTCGCCCGGTTCGACCTTGAAGCCGTTCATCTATGCGCTGGGATTCGACCAGGGCATTCTCCATCCCCAGACGGTGTTGCGCGACGTGCCCTCGTCGTTCGGTCCCTACACGCCGGAGAATTTCGACGGACGATTTCTGGGCCCCATCACCGCGACCGATGCGCTCAATCGCAGCCGCAACATCCCGGCTGTCTGGATCGCGTCGCAGCTCCATGCGCCGGATCTCTATCAATTCCTGCAAAGCGCCGGGATCGGTCATCTGGCAAGCAAAGAACATTACGGGCTCGCGCTCGTGCTGGGAGGCGGCGAGGTCAGCATGCAGGAGCTGGCGGGCCTCTATGCGACGCTCGTCAATCGCGGCGTGCTGAAGCCCTTGCGATTGCGCGCCGACGACCCGCAGAGCACCGGCACGCGCCTGCTCAGTGCAGAGGCGAGTTTCATGGTGATGGACATGCTGCGCCAGCACGTCCGACCCGACGAATCCTCCGGCGCACAGCCCCGCCGGACACCGATCTATTGGAAAACCGGCACGTCCTGGGCGTTTCGCGACGCGTGGACGGCCGGCAGTTTCGGACCCTATGTGCTGGTCGTCTGGGTCGGCAATTTCGACGGCACCGGCAATCCCGCGTTTGTCGGCGTCGACGCCGCGGCGCCCCTCTTTTTTCAGATCGTGGACGATGTCGAGGCCGAGCGTCCCGGACTCGGTGAGCCGGCGCGGCAAAGGCCCGCCAATCTCGCACGCGTGGAAATTTGCCTTGCGAGCGGCGAACTTCCCAATCGTTGGTGTCCGCAAAAGGGGTTGACCTGGTTTATCCCCGGCAAATCTCCGATCCGCGTGAGCACCGTGCATCGGCCGGTGACGATCGACGACGCTAGCGGTCTGCCGGCCTGTCCACCCTATGCGGGAAAGCATGTTCACGAAGAGATCTACGAGTTCTGGCCCTCCGATCTCGAACAGGTTTTTGCCGAGGCGGGAATTCCGCGACGCAAGCCGCCGCAAAATCGCAGCTGCGCGGACGCTGGCGCGCCGGAAGGCGCCGCGCCGCAGATCACTTCGCCGTTGCGCGGAAGCGCCTACGCCTTGCGGCTGACCGAGTTCGATCGCAGGCGCATCGCCTTCAACGCCACCGCCGATGCCGACGCGCGCACGCTCTACTGGTTTGTCGATGAAGCCTATGTGGGCCGCAGCACGCCGGGTGAACCGCTTTTCTGGCAGCCGCCGACGGCGGGCACCTACCGCGTCAGGGCCGTGGACGATCGCGGTCGCAGCGACGAGCGGCCGCTCGATGTCACGCTCATCGAATAGCGCGTAGGCTCATGGAGACTGCTAACGCCATTCCGTCAATCTCGACGCGGCAGTCCAAAAGCAAAACGGCGGGCGCATCGTTGCACCCGCCGTTGCATTCGACATTTGCGTGGGCTCAGAAGTGAACCCAGACTCCGTGTGCCCAATAGCCACGGCCGTGATGTTCGTGCCAGCGATAGTGATCGCCCGCACCCCATGCCCAGCCATCGGGATGGATCACGACGCCCCATTCGGGGTGATACATATAATTGCCATGGACGTGCCAGCATTCGCCTTCGCCGTTACAGGCAATCGCGGCCGAGGCGCTCGTGGCCGTCAGCGCAAGAGCGCCCAGACCAAAGACCGCAGCGGCAGCAAGCTTGACGTAATTCTTCATTCAAGTTCTCCCGGTTAAAGACCAGCAAGGGGGGATTTATAGCCGGTCGTTCCATCCCTCACGGCCAAAAGCTACCACCAATTGTTAACGTCGAAAAGCGGGGGGCGACGGGCTCTTGCGCCGCCCCTGGGGCGGATTTCGACGCGTGGGCCAGCCTTCGTATTTGGTGACAGAAGCGTCATAATTTGGGTCATGGTTGAAATTCGCTCCTATCGCGCGGCCGACCTCGAAGCGCTCTACCGGGTCTGTCTCACGACGGGCGACGCGGGCCGGGACGCGGCTGCGCTCTATCGCGATTCGCAGATTTTGGGACATGTCTATGCCGGGCCCTACGCGGCTTGTGCTGCCGATTCGGCGTTCGTGCTGCAGGATGAAGAAGGTGTCGGTGGATACATTCTCGGTCCGGCAAATACATATGCGTTCGAAAAGCGGCTCGAGGCCGAATGGTGGCCGCGGCTGCGCGGCCGCTATCCCGATCCTGCTGCACCGCAAACGTCGGACGAGCGCATGGCTTGGCTGATTCATCATCCGCCCCGCACGCCGCGCCGAATCTCCGAGCCCTATCCGGCCCATCTTCACATCAATCTGCTTCCGCGGTTTCAGGGCCGGGGGCTCGGCGCGGCCCTGATCGAGCGTTGGCTTGCGGCGGTCGGCGCGCAAGGCGCGCACGCGGCGCATCTGGCGGTAGGCGCACGCAATGAACGCGCGGTGGCGTTCTATCGGAGGTATGGTTTTCGCGAACTCGAACGCACGGGCTTGCCGTTCGATGTGATCTGGTTTGGGATCGAAACGAAAAAGGACGCCAAATGACCAAGGACGAATTGACGAGCTGGGCTCTGGCAAACGGTTGGCAGACGATTGCAGGAGATCTGAGCCTGACCAAGCCGTCGCGACCCTCGGAAGCGATCGTTCGGTTGGTACTGAAAGGGACAGTGGTGAATCTCGAGGTCAAGAAACCGGCCGGAAAATGGGAAAAGGTCGCGAGTGCTGTCTATTCCAAGATAGAGGCCGATCCCGAGACCGGTTTTCCCCGGGGCCTAGGCCTCGACACTATCACCGGCTTCACGATGCTGATGGACGACAACAAGAACCGGGCCGTGTTTGCGAAAATGAACGCGCGCCAGAAGTTGGAGGATTGAGGCCGGTACAGTCAGGCGCTTTTCGGACGGAGCGCCGAAGTGCCCGCTGCTCGGCCGGACGCTTCGCGTCCCGTCACAAAGTTCCCGCGAACCGAAAATGTTTCGCGTGTCTTGGGACTTGTAGACTGCATACGATTCGTTGCTTGATCGGCGCGGACTCGGGGGACATGGATGCTCGTTAACCGGCTGGCGTTGCTCGCGGGAGTGCCGATCTTCCTTGCGCTGGCGCTTGCAGCGGCGCTTCTCTATCGGTTCGCTGCCAACGAACGCTCCGAACAGAGCTGGGTTTCGCACACCTATCAAGTGGAAAACGGCGTGCGGGCCGTTCTGGACGATGTGGAACGTGCGGAGGCGGACCAGCGCGGTTATCTTCTCACGCGGGCCCCCCTCTATCTCGATGCCTATCGCGCGGCGCGGGCGGCATTCGGCTCCGATCTCGCGAAAGTGCAATTCCTTACGGCCGACAATCCCTCCCAACAGCATCGCATCGCGAAAATTCGCGCAGCCGCAGATGCGAGGTTCGACGATCTGGCGCAGTCGCTGGCAGCCGGTGCCCAGGTTGCGCCGTCTTCCCCTGTCCTGGTCGATAAACTCAGGCGCGGGCGCGCGAGCATGGATTCGCTGCAATCGTTGATTGTCGCCGCACTCGGTGAAGAGGGCCGTTTGTTGCAGGAACGGACGAGGGCCACGCGAGTGTTCGAAGGCGAGACGATCCTCATGGCCGCATTCGGCAGCGTGATCGCGCTGATCCTACTTGCGGCGGCGGCGATCCTTCTCGTGCGCAACAATGTGCAACTCGCACGGTCCGAGGCGGAACGTTCGCACCAGGCCGACGTGCTGCAGGCCACGCTCGATAGCATGCGCGACGGCATCGCGGTTTTCGAGACCGATGGAACGCTCGCGGCCTTCAATCAGAATTTCTTCGACCTGCTGGGATTCCCCGCCACGCTGGCGCAGTCGGGCGCCGAGTTGAAGGACTTTCGTTCGATTGACGAGGCGCGAGCGACCGGCATTTTTGCGAACTTGCCCGGAGGGGAGCCAGGCGACAGAGGAGTCCGTCGTCTCGTCATCGCCAATCACGAGCTCGACCTCTATCGCACCGCGGTTCCCAAGGACGGATTTCTCATCGTGGCGGCGGATGTGACCGCCCGCGTCCGTTCCGAAGACGCACTGCGCCAGGCGCAGAAAATGGAGGCGGTCGGACACCTGACGGGCGGTGTGGCGCACGATTTCAACAATCTGCTGCAGATCGTCAGCGCCAATCTTGACCTGGTCATGGCCGACGTTCGCGGCAATCCGCAGTCCGCGTCGCGCCTGCAAAGCGCAATCGTCGCGGTCGAGCGCGGCGCTCACCTCACGACGCAGCTTCTCGCTTTCGCGCGCCGGCAGGCGCTGGAGCCTCGCGCGATCGATCCCGGACGGCTCATGCAGGACGTGACCGGTCTTCTGCGACGCACGCTCGGCGAACAGGTCGAAGTGGAATCGATCGTGGCGGGAGGGCTGTGGAACACGGTTGTCGATCCCAACCAGCTGCAGAATGCGATCCTCAACCTCGCCATCAACGCACGCGATGCCATGCCGGAAGGCGGCAAGCTCACGATCGAAGTGGGCAATGCATTCCTGGACGACGATTACGCCCGCCGGCACAGCGAAGTGATACCGG
The DNA here is from genome assembly GCA_050010235.1 of Rhizomicrobium sp. Classification (GTDB taxonomy): domain Bacteria; phylum Pseudomonadota; class Alphaproteobacteria; order Micropepsales; family Micropepsaceae; genus Rhizomicrobium. The sequence goes on along the minus strand of JBEKLK010000091.1, from coordinate 4,732 downwards.
GGCAATATGTCATGATTGCCGTCAGCGACACGGGACTTGGAATGACACCCGAAACTGTTGCACGCGCCTTCGATCCTTTTTTCACGACAAAGCCCGAAGGCCGCGGCACCGGGCTCGGCCTCAGCCAGGTCTACGGGTTCGTCAAGCAGTCCGGCGGTCATGTGAAGCTGTATAGCGAAGTGGGCCATGGCACGACCGTGAAGCTCTATATCCCGCGCACCCGAAAGCCGCTGGAAAGCACGATACCTGAGGCCATGGCGCCGGTGGACGGCGGCAAGGAAACGATCCTGGTCGTCGAGGACGATGAAGGCGTGCGCGCGGCCGTCACGGACATGCTTGGAGAACTGGGCTATGGCGTGCTCAAGGCCGAGAACGCGGAACAGGCGCTGGCGATTCTGAGCGGCGGCGCGACGGTCGATTTGCTGTTCACCGATGTCGTGATGCCCGGCGCGGTCACTGCGCGCGAACTTGCCCGCCGGGCGCGCGAATCCGATCCCGCAATCAAGATCCTGTTCACGTCGGGCTATACGCAAAACGCCATCGTCCACAATGGGCGCCTCGATGACGACGTTTTCCTGCTGAGCAAGCCCTATCGCAAGAACGATCTGGCGCGGAAACTGCGAAGCCTGCTCGACTCGCGCGACGCGAGGCCGCAGCATCCGTCGATCGTTCAAACGCCGTCGCGGCCCGCGGCGCAGCCGACCGGTTTCAAGAAAGCGCTTGTCGTCGAGGACATTGCGCTGATCCGCATAACGACGGTGGACATGCTCGCCGAAATAGGTCTCCAATCCGTGGAAGCTGGCGACGGATTGTCCGCACTGAAACTGGTCGACAGCGATCCGCAGATCGACGTGATGATCGCGGACCTCGGCTTGCCCGGCATGAGTGGGCGGGAACTGGTGGCGGAAGTCAGGCGCCGCCGCCCCGATCTGAAGATCGTCATTGCGAGCGGCGATACCGGCGGAAAAACGCGCAGCGAAGCTGTGCTCGCCGGCGTGGTGTTTCTCGCCAAGCCCTATGACATCGAACAGCTGCGGCGCGCGGTGCAGACGGGTTGACGGCCGCAATTCACGGCATGGCATTCGTCTTCGCAATATTGCCCAGCCAATAGGCGGAGGGTTTGGGCTTGCGGGCCTGCGTGACGCGATCGACTTCGACCAACCCGAATTTCGGCCGATAGCCTTCGAGCCATTCGTAATTGTCCAGCATCGACCAGTGAATATAGCCGCGCACGTCGAGGCCGTCGGCGAGACAGCGCTGCAGGCCCTCGAGCGCGCGCTGCGTATATGCGATGCGCCGCAAATCGTCCTCCGTGCCGATGCCGTTTTCGGTGACGACGATCGGACAGCCGCTGATCCGCGCGGCCTGGCGCACAGTCGCTTCCAGCGCCTCGGGATAGAATTCGTAGCCCATCTGCGTACGCTCCGCGTCTTCGGGAATGGCCGCAAGCCCATTCGCCGCGAAGCGGATACGGGTGTAGGTCTGCACGCCCACGAAATCGTCGCCCCGCACGGATTCGAGAAACTGCCCCGCGATCATGTGTTCGGCCGCGTCGCGCATCTGTTCGCCGCCCGGTTCGGCCTGCATGTCGAGAAGCGCGATGGTCATGCCGATGGGGCAGGCGAGGCCCGCGGATTTGAGTGCGTCATAGCCTTTGCGATGCGCCGCGATCAGGTTGGGAGTGGCGGAAAATCCGTCGCCGAGCAGAAAGGGTGCGAAACGCTCTCCTTCGCCGCCGCAACGCTTCGCGAGCGCGGAGAAACGTTCCGGCCGCTTCCAGCCGGACGTGTTGAGGCCGGTCTGTTGGGCCGCGATCATGATCGGCACGTTCGCTTCGTTGATCGTGCAGGCGTAACCGACGAGATCGCCCAGCGCGCGGCCCGTACGCTGGCAATAGCGCGCGAAGCGGTCGACAGATTTCCTGTCTTCCCAACCGCCGTCGCGTGTGAACCACAGCGGCGCGGTGAAATGATGAAAGGTCACGATGGGCACGATGCCGGCCGCCAGGCAGGCGGCGATCATGCGACGGTAATGGTCGAGCGCTGCCTTGGAGAAAAAACCTTCCTCAGGCTCGATGCGAGCCCATTCGATGGAAAAGCGGTAGGCGCCGAAACCGAGACCTTTCAACAGCGCCAGATCCTGCGGGTAGAGATGGTAGTGATCGCACGCGTCGCCCGAGGGTTCGGCGAAGAAGCTGTCGGGCGCCATTTCCATGAGCCACAGATCGCTGGCGGTATTGCCGCCTTCGACCTGATGGGCGGCCGTGGCCGTGCCCCAGATGAAGCCTTTCGGAAATTTTCCGGCCATCGCCTGCTCCCGTCCGTCTGCGTGCGGCGGAGCGTTTCACGGTGAGGTATGGGCCTGCAAGGGATCGGGAAAAAAGCCCGCGCCCCTTTCGGAGCGCGGGCGGAGGCTGGGGAGAATTCATGACCTCATCGCGTTGAACTCAGAACAGAATGCCTGTTTCGAGCATCAGGCGGAACTGGTCGGTCTTCGTGCCGCTGGTGCCGAATCCGGGTCCCGGTGAACCGAGGCTGGAGAAGAAGCCGATCTTGTTCGCCGTGACGTAGGACGCTTCCCCACGCACGAAGAGGATCTTGTATTGATAGGTCGGCGTCACCGTGAACGACCACGCCGAACTCTTATATCCATAAAGGGCCGGGTCGACGCCATCGCTTTGATCGATGTATTCGACGCGACCGCTCAGGTTCCAGCTCGGATTGAACGCATAATTCGCCAGCACCGCGCCGCCCCAGGTCGACGTTGACGGGTAGACGAACACGGGATGGATGTTGGTGTATTGCGCGTAGGGCGTGATGGTCCACGGACCGGATGTGTGGGTCCAGATCAGATTGTAGACCGATTCACTGTTCACGACCGATGCGTAATAGCCCTTGCCAAGATAGCCGCCGCCGACCGCAGTCACGGTATCGGCCGGGCTGATCGTGTAGGCGATCGATCCGGAAACCCAGTTGTAGCGGTTGGAATATGCGCCGTCGTTCACCGAGGCCGAGATCGCGATGGGGCCCGCGGTATAGTTCGCCTGAATGCCGCGGCTGATCGCCGGCTCCTGGTTCCACAAGAGTCCGCGCTCGATGTCCATGTTCTCGAACGTGAAGGTGTATTCCGCGCCGATCAATGTCGGCAGCTTGCCGATTTCGATATTGAAGCTGTCGGTCGGGGCGATCTTGAGATAGCCAACCGGCACCGCGCTGAAGGTGGCGCTGGTTTCGGTCGACGCGCGCGTATAAGGCGCCCCCAAACTCGGCAGCGAATATTCGCCCACCTGCAGATAGAACTGGATGAGGCCGGTCGTCTTCTGGACGAAGAGCTCGCCATTGCTCAGATCGAAGAGATCCTCATGGTCGCCCGTCGAGTCCGTGTGATTGGTCTGCCAGAGCGCCAGCCCGCTGACCACGCCGCCCACATCGATCGTTCCGATCGGACCTGCGTCGAAGGTGATGGGTGTCGAATTGCCGACAATCGGTCCCGTCAATGCCGGCGTCGGAAGCACGTCGGCTGATGCCGCCGCGGTCCCCAGTGCAAGCGCCAGCCCCGCGATCCCCGAGATCGCGGTCAGATTGAAGCTCTTCATAATTTGTCCCTTCTCGAATTTGGCGGAGCAGGCTTGTCGCCTCTTATCCGCGAGGAAGTGCGCGTCGAAGCAACTTCAGAAAACGGGCATATAGATTCAATGCGGATTGGACGGCGTCGGGCGGGAAAACCGGGCACAAAACCGGGTTTTTCCCAGCCGTTGTTGCAATGCAACACGTATCTGGCGCGACAATAGGCAGGCGATGCCTATTTGGGCGATCGCGCCCGGTCAGCGCCCGTGGGGCAGAGAAAGATGGAGTCCGCCATCCACGATCAACATCTCGCCCGTGATGTGGCGCGATGCCGGCGAACAAAAGAAAATCACGGTATCCGCGATGTCGTCCGGCTGGCCGGCCCGCTTGAGCACCGTGACGGCCGCCTGTTCCTTGCTGATTCGCTCGAACGCTTCGACGCCGAAGCGATCCTTGAACCATCGCGTGGCGACATAGCCGGGGCAGATCGCGTTGACGCGAATCTCCGGCCCCAGCGCGCGTGCCAGCGACAACGTCATCGTATTGAGCGCGCCTTTTGACGCGGCATAGGCCACCGACGAGCCGACGCCCGCCACGCCCGCGATGGATGAGATATTGACGACCGCGCCGGCGCCGCTGGCCTTGAGTTCCTTCGCGCAGGCGCGAATCATCTGGAACGGTCCGATCACATTGACGGAATAGATGCCGGTGAAGTCCTCGGCGCTCAGTGCATCCAGATCGCCATGGGCGGCGAATTTGGTGGTCCCCGCATTGTTGACGAGGATGTCGATGCGGCCCCAGGCGTCGATCGCCGCGGCAGCGAGCTTGCGGCAATCCTCGTCGCGCGCCACGTCGCCTTGCGCCAGGATGACATTTGCGCCCGTTTCGCGCAGCAGTTCGGCCGTCGCACGGGCTTCCGCCTCGCTCTTGGTGTAGTTGACGAGAACGCTGGCGCCCCGTCGGGCCAGTCCAAGCGCCACGGCAGCCCCGATTCCGGTCGCCGAGCCTGTGACAATGGCGGCCTTCCCTTTGAGATCGAGTTGTTCCATCCGGCGTCTCCCGCTTCTATGATTTGCACGTCCGAAGTCGGATTCCTGGTCCGCAACGAGAGATCGTACAGTCTTCCATGAACGCGCAACAGACGGCGATTTTGAAGGCGGGCGAGG
>JBEKLK010000090.1:0-10948 GCA_050010235.1 Rhizomicrobium sp. | reverse complement strand
GATGCGCCGTTGGAGGCGCTGGCGCTGGCGAACATGGGCGATCCGAAACGCGCGCATCGCCTCGCCGACACGATGCCGAACGATTGTGTGCTTTGCCTGCGCGTCCACGGACGGATAGATGCGGCCGAGCACAACTGGAGCGGTGCCGCCTGGTGGTTCGCGCGCGCCGAATCCGCCGCGCCGTCGCTTCCTTTGCCGGATAGCGACTGGGGGGCAATGCTTCTGAGGGCGGGACGATACGACGACGCAATCGCGAAATTCACGCTTGCCAATCGGAAAGGTCCGCACTTCGCCGATCCGCTGGAGATGTGGGGCGAAGCGCTGATCGCGAAGAACCGCTCGGATCTCGCGCTCGGGAAGTTCGAGGAGGCCGACAAATACGCGCCGAACTGGGGCCGTCTCCATCTCAAATGGGGTGAGGCGCTGCTGTGGTCCGGCAAGAGAGGCGACGCGCAAAAGCAATTCGCCATTGGCGCGCATCTCGATCTGTCCGCGGCCGACAAGACGGCGCTTGCCAGAGTCAGCACCGTTCCAAACGGATAATTCCGGCAAATTCAGGCGTCCAGCCGGACGACGTCGCTTCCACGCACGCGGAACAGGCAGCCTTGCGGCTCGTCGAGGGCGGACATCTGTTCCCAATTCAGATTTTGGAAAAGTCCGCGCAGGATGCGCGTAAATGCGCCATGCGACACGGCGAAAGTGTCGGCCGTCAGATCGTCGACGAAATTCTCCGCGCGGCTTGCTACGTCCGCGTAATTCTCCCCGCCGCCCGGCACGCGGACATTCCATTTGTCGCCCGTGCGCGCGTCATAGGTTGCCGGATCGCGCGCGCGTGCTTCCTCGGCCGTGAGGCCGTCCCACGCGCCCAGATTGATTTCCAGCAGCCGCGCATCCGTCATGTACCCAACCTGCGGGAGTTCCACGCCTTCGCGAATGATTTCCATGGTCGTGCGCGCGCGCGGCAGCGGGCTGCAGATGAAGGCGAGGTCGGGGCGCATGCCGGTTTCGCGGCCGAGGATCGTCGCAATGGCCGCGGCCTGTTTCAAACCCTTCGGTGTCAGCGGCGTGTCGATGGTGCGGCCCTGGAAGCGTTTGGCGACGTTCGCTTCCGTCTCGCCGTGGCGGCAAAAATAGAGCGTGAGCCCGTCGCGCAGCCTAAGCGCCATTGGCCTTCACAACAGAGATGTCGGGGGCGTCTTCGGCCTTCATGCCCACGATGTGATAGCCGCAATCCACATGCAGCGTTTCGCCGGTCACCGCAGTCCCGAGATCGGACAACAGGAACAGCGCGGCGTTGCCGACTTCCTCCGTCGTGACCGAGCGGCGCAAGGGCGAATTCAATTCATTCCATTTGAGGATGTAGCGGAAATCGCCAATGCCGGAGGCCGCCAGCGTCTTGATTGGCCCGGCCGACAGCGCATTCACGCGAATATTCTTCTTGCCGAGATCCTCGGCCATGTAACGCACGCTTGCTTCCAAAGCGGCTTTGGCCACGCCCATCACGTTGTAGTGCGGCATCACGCGCTCCGCGCCGTGATAGGTCAGCGTCACCATGCTGCCGCCCTTGGTCATCATCTTCTCGGCGCGTTGGGCGACTGCGGTGAACGAATAGCAGGAGATGTTCATCGTCATGGTGAAATTGTCGGGCGTGGTGTCGACGTAGCGGCCCTTGAGCTGATCCTTGTCGGAAAAGGCGATGGCATGGACGATGAAATCGAGGCTGTCCCATTTGCCGGCGAGTTCGGCGAACGCTGCGTCGATGGAGCCCTGCTCGGACACGTCGCAATCGATGAGGGCGGCAGGATTGAGCGGAGCCACGAGCGGTGTCACCCGCTTCTTGAACGTGTCGCCCTGATAGGTGAAGGCAAGCTCGGCGCCGGCATTGTGGAGCGCCTCGGCAATGCCCCAGGCGATCGAGCGGTCGTTGGCGACCCCCATGATGAGCCCGCGCTTGCCCTTCATCAGGCCTGCTGTCGACATGAGGTGCTCCCGGGGGTCCGATAGGATGTTCCAGCCAGTCTGCTAGGGCGGTTCGCCGAATAAAGCAAAGGGCGAAAATGTGGCGCGGCTCAGTGCAGCTTCGCGCGCGGGTCGTATTCGGCCTTCCACTGGCCCGCGAATTCCTTGAGGTCGCTGTCGGGCTTGTCGGGCAGGGTCACGACCAGGCGGGCGTAAAGGTCGCCAGCCGGCTCCCCGCCGCTCCCCGAACCATGGGCCGGAACACCCTTGCCCTTGAGGCGCAGAATCGAGCCCGTATTGGAATTGGCGGGAACATTGAGCACCACGGGACCCGTCAGGGTGGTGACCGTCACCTTGCCGCCCATCACGGCCTCCTTGAGGGTGACCGGCAGGTCCATGCGGAGGTCGTTCCCGTCCCGGACTAGCCAGGGATGGGATGCGACGGAAATCGATAACAGCATGTCTCCGGCCGGAGCGCCCTGCCGGCCCGGGCCGCCCTGGCCTTTGAGGCGGATTTGCTGGCCGTCCTTGACCCCCACGGGAATGCGCACGTCCACCTCGCGGCCGTCCGCCAGGGTAACGCGCCGCGTCCCGCCGGCGACGGCCTCGTCGAAGCTGATGGTCATATTGACGGAGTAATCGTCGCCCTTCCGGGGCTGAGCCGCCCGGCGGCGCCCACCGCCCAACCCGCCCAGGAGATCCGAGAAGATATCTTCTGCGCCGAAGCCTTCGGCGGTTTCGCCTTCCTGCTCCGGCCAAGTGAATTTGAAATTGCGCGCGCCCCCACGCCCGCCGCCGGCAGCCCCACCTGCAAAAGGGTGACCTTCGAAGCCCTGCGCCCGCGGGTCGAAGCCGCGGGGATTGCCGCTCTCGTCGATCTCGCCGCGATCGAACTTGCCGCGCTTCTCCTTGTCGCCCACGATATCATAGGCGGCGCTGATCTCCTGGAAGCGCTTCTTGGCACCCGCATCGCCGCTATGGGTGTCGGGATGGTGCTTCTTGGCGAGGGCGCGGAACGCCTTCTTGATTTCGGCTTCGCTGGCGGTCTTCGCCACGCCGAGCACGTCATAGGGATTGCGCATGTGTTCTCCGGCCGCCCGTCTGAGTCGCGGCCCGGCAACAATATAGGGATCGATTTCGCGTGGCGTTAAGGGGCTTTCGGGCGTTCCGTCTCAGTGACTGCGGCTTTGCGGCGCAAATCGAAGGTGGTATGCGGCAAACATGAGCCAAATCGGCGGACCGATCGACGACGGCGGCATCGCGGAACGCGACGATCCCATGGCGCTGTTCCACGCCTGGATGGACGAGGCGTCCAAATCCGAGCCCAACGAGGCGAACGCGATGTCGGTGGCCAGCGTCGATGCCGAAGGCCGTCCGGATGTGCGGATGGTGTTGCTCAAGCATGCCGATTCGGACGGGTTCGTCTTCTACACCAATCTCGAAAGCGCCAAGGGCCGGGAGATGCTGGGACAACCCCATGCCGCGCTGTGCTTCCATTGGAAGAGCGTGCGCAAGCAAATTCGGGTGCGCGGACCGGTGACGAAAGTGAGCGACGCGGAGGCGGACGCCTATTTCGCCACGCGCGCGAAGGACAGCCAGATCGGAGCGTGGGCCTCGGCGCAGTCGCGCCCCATGGAAGGCCGCTTCGCATTCGAGCGCGAGATCGCGAAATACGCCGCGAAATACGCGCTCGCGAAAGTCCCCCGTCCGCCTTACTGGTCGGGCTTGCGCATCGCGCCGCTCGAGATCGAGTTCTGGCGCGACCGGCCGTTCCGGCTGCACGACCGGCTCGTCTATCGCCGCGCAAACGCGAGCGAACCCTGGCGGACGGAAAGGCTCTTCCCGTGAGCGCGACAGCGGCGGCAACGGACCGGGCCACGGCCGTTTCGCGACCCGCCGCCGGAACGCTGATGCAGCGCGCGGCGCTCGCATCTCTGGTCGTCTCGATTTTGCTCGTGCTCCTGAAAGCGGTCGCCTATCTGCTCACGGATTCCGTGGCCATGCTGTCGGCGCTCGCCGATTCCGGTCTCGACGTTTTCACTTCGGCCATCAATCTTGTCGCCGTGCATCAGGCGCTGCAGCCGGCCGACCAGGAGCATCGCTTCGGGCACGGCAAAGCGGAGCCGCTTGCCGGGCTGGCGCAAGGCGCGTTCATCGCAGGCTCCGCGACGTTCCTGGTGATTGCTGCGATCAACCGCTTCATGGAGCCGCGCGCTGTCGAGAACGGGGGAATTGCGATCGCGGTCATGCTGTTTTCCATCGTGGCGGCCGGCGCGCTCGTGTTGTTCCAGCGGCTGGTGGTCGCGCGGACGAAGTCCGTCGCAATCAACGCGGACCGCACACATTATTTCGGCGACGTGATCACCAATGTGGGCGTGCTGGTGGCAATCGTTTTGGCCACCCAATTCCATCTGGCGCTGGCCGATCCCATTGTGGGCCTCGGCGTCGCGGCATTTCTCGCCTGGAACGCGTGGGCCGTGTTCCGACAGAGCTACGACCAGTTGATGGACCGCGAACTTCCGGACGGCGAACGCGACCGGATCAAGGCGATCGTCATGCGCCATGCGGACGTACTCAACATGCACGATCTGCGCACGCGCGCGGCGGGGATTTCGACCTTCATTCAGCTCCATATCGAACTCGACCCCGCGATCAGCCTGACGCGAGCGCATGAAGTGAGCGACGGCGTCGAAGCCGACATCCTGGCGCAGTTCCCGAATGCCGAGGTCATCATCCACCAGGATCCGGCCGGCGTGGAAATGCCGCCGGAATTGGAAAGAACGTAAGGGCGAGTGGCGAATAGGGAATGCCCCCTTTTTTGTTTCGCTATTCGCTATTCGTTGCGCCGCAGGCCCCAAAACCCGCTATGATCCCGTTATGGCCGACACCAAATCCGCGTCCAACGAAGAAAAACGCACGCTCATCCTGACCGGGGCGAGCCGCGGCATCGGGCACGCGACGGTCAAGCGCTTCTCCAGCGCGGGCTGGCGCGTGATCACCTGCTCGCGCCATGCGTTCCCCGAGAATTGCCCGTGGGCTGCCGGCCCCGAGGATCATATCCAGGTCGATCTCTCCGATCCCAGCGACACGCTCCGCGCGGTGGCCGAGATGCGCGAACGTCTGCCCTTGGGAAAGCTCGATGCGCTGGTCAACAATGCCGGCATCTCGCCCAAAGGGCCGAAAGGCGAACGGCTGGACACGCTTTCAAGCGTCAGCGCGGTGTGGCGGCAGGTGTTCGAAGTGAATCTGTTTTCCACGATCTGGCTTGCGCAGGGCCTGATCGAGCAACTCGCGAAAGCCCATGGTGCGATCGTCAACGTCACCTCCATCGCGGGCGGACGCGTGCATCCCTTTGCGGGCTCCGCCTATTCGACCTCCAAGGCCGCACTGGCCGCGCTGACACGCGAGATGGCCGCCGATTTCGGTCCGCTCGGCGTGCGGGTGAACGCGATCGCACCGGGCGAGATCGACACGGCTATCCTGTCTCCCGGCACCGAGAAGATCGTGGAGACCATTCCGCTGCGCCGTCTCGGCATGCCGGAAGAAGTGGCGAAGGCGATCTATTATCTGTGCACGGACCAATCGAGCTACGTCACCGGCGCCGAACTCCACATCAATGGCGGGCAGCACGTTTAGGTTGTGAGTTCCCTACGACATGGGAACTTCTTGGCCCGACGGGCGTTGTCGCTGTTGGCTTGGATAATGTGCGCAGCCATGCCCCCGATACCTCAATTGCGCATCAGATTAAGTTGTCGCATATACCCTCATGGCCGCGCTGAACCCCGACGCCGACGACAGCGAGCGATATCGCACGCTGGTCAATGCCGTTACGGACTACGCGATCTACATGCTCGATCCGTCCGGTACGGTTGCGAGCTGGAATGCGGGCGCAGAGCGTTTCAAGGGCTATACGCGCGACGAGATCATCGGCCAGCACTTTTCGAAATTCTACACCGAGGAAGACGTCCGCTCAGGATTGCCCCAGCGCGCGCTTGAAATATCGGCGCGAGAGGGAAAATTCGAGGCCGAAGGGTGGCGCGTGCGGCGCGACGGCGGCCGCTTCTGGGCCCATGTGGTCATCGACCCGATCCGCGACCGCAACGGAACATTGCTGGGATTTGCCAAGGTCACGCGCGATCTCTCGGAACGCAAGGCGGCCCAGGACGCATTGCGCCAAAGCGAGGAGCAGTTTCGGCTTCTGGTTCAGGGCGTCACCGACTACGCGATCTACATGCTCAGCCCGGAGGGCGTCGTCACCAGCTGGAACAAGGGCGCCGAGCGTATCAAGGGATATAAGCCGGACGAAATTATCGGCAAGCATTTTTCACAATTCTACACGGAGGAAGATCGCGCGCGGAACGAGCCCGCGCGAGCCCTGGAGACCGCAAGGCGGGACGGGCGGTTCGAGAAGGAAGGTTGGCGCGTCCGCAAGGGCGGAATGCGGTTCTGGTCTCATGTCGTGATCGATCCCATCCGTGACGACGGCGGAACGATTATCGGTTTTGCAAAAATTACCCGCGATGTGACCGAGCGCAAAGATGCGCAGGAATCGCTCGAGCGAGCTCGCGAAGCCCTGTTCCAGTCGCAGAAGATGGATGCGGTCGGCCAGCTGACGGGCGGCGTGGCCCACGACTTCAACAATCTGCTGATGGCAATTCTCGGCAGCCTGGAATTGTTGCGCAAGAAACTCCCCGCCGATCCCCGGATGCTGCGCCTCCTCGACAACGCCGCAATGGGTGCGCAGCGAGGCGCGTCTCTCACTCAACGGCTGCTGGCTTTTGCGAGACGTCAGCAACTGGATACGAAACCCGTCGATGTGCTGGCGCTGGTGCGGGGCATGACGGATCTTCTGGAGCGCTCGCTCGGTCCGACGGCACGGATCGAAACGCAATTTCCACAATCCCTGAGCAGTGTCGTGGTCGACCAAAATCAGCTCGAACTCGCACTGCTCAATCTGACGGTGAATGCGCGCGACGCCATGCCCGACGGCGGGACAATTTTGATCTCGGCCCGGGAACAAAATATTGCGGCCGGCCACGAAACGCGCCTGCCGCCCGGCCAATATGTCTGCCTCTCCGTACAGGACACGGGCGACGGGATGAGCGAGGAAACGCTCGGCAGGGCCATGGAACCCTTTTTCACCACCAAGGGCGTCGGCAAGGGCACGGGACTCGGCCTGTCGAGCGTCATGGGCATGAGCCAACAGGTGGGAGGATGCTTCACTCTCAAAAGTCGCGTGGGCGAAGGCACGACCGCCGAAATCTGGCTGCCGTCGGCCTCGTCCTCGACTCATCCGGCGGAAGCGAAAGCCGCTGCGGCGAAAGACGATGCGCCGCGTCGCGCGCTGCGCGTGCTGGCCGTCGACGACGACGCATTGGTGCTGTTCAACACTGCGGCCATGCTCGAGGATATGGGACACACTGTGCTGGAAGCGACTTCGGGCGCCTCGGCGATCGAGATATTGCGACAGCAACCGATCGATCTTCTCATCACGGATCAGGCGATGCCGAAGATGACCGGGGTACAGTTGATCGAATCCGTACTGGCGGCGTGGCCCGAGATTCCCGTGTTGTTGGCGACCGGCTATGCGGAACTTCCCACCGGCGCGGCGCGCGCCGTGATGAAGCTCAACAAGCCCTTTACGCAGGAGCAATTGACCGAGGCCTTGAATTCCATGGGCTTCTGAACTCAGCCGGCGATGCCGGCGGAGTCTTTCGGCAGCACAGGGCTCTTGTTATCGCAGCGTTTCGGCGAACAGCGCCGAGAGTTTGGCGTAATGCTTCTCCGCCTGCTCTTCGTCATAGACTTCCCCGCCGGGAACGCACCAGCCGTGCCGCGCCGGATAGGTTTTGCTCTCGAACGCGCCGCCCCATTCCTTGAGTGCCGCTTCGAATTTTACGATCGCCTCGGCGGGCATCGATTGGTCGTTTTCCGCGTGACCGAACAGGAGCCGCGCCTTGATGTGCGGCAGCGCGACGTGCGGGCTTGTGTTGTCCTCGGCGTAGAGCCCGCCGCCGTGAAAGGCGGCCGCGGCGAGAATGCGATCGGGCGCCGCCGCGGCCGTGCGCATCGCCATTCTGCCGGTCAGGCAATAACCGACGACGCCCATACGGCCGTTCACGTCGGCCCGCTGCCCGAGAAATTCCAGATAGCTCAGCGCGTCGCGCTCCATCGCCTCGGGCGTGAGCGGTCCGCTCAGTTCCGCGAAACGCTGGCGCGTCTTCGGATCGGTGAAGTCGAGCGGAAACTCGAAGAACGGGCCCGTGGTGGTGCGATAATAGATGTTCGGCAGCAGCACGACATACCCTTCCTCCGCCAACCTCTTCGCCATCTGATGGAAGGCCGGACGTATGCCGATACCGTCCGGGTAATAGACCACTGCGGGCCAGGGCCCGTGTCCATCGGGCGCATAAACAAACGTGTCCGCCGTACCATCGGCGGTTTTGATGTCGACTTTTTCTTCGCGCATCGTGTCTGGGGCTCCCAAAGCATAACATTTCACTATCGCCGGTCTTGAGGTCGCCATGGTGATGAGGCTGGGGCGACAATTCAATCCAATTATATTGAATCCGCGACGCCCGATGCGTAAATCCCGTCAAGGCAGCGCGTCGCCCTCGCGCTTTCTCTTTTTCCGGCCCATGCCCAGTTGTTCGCGCCAGATCTTGGCGGGGATTTCCTCCACCGCGCTTTCGGCAAGCTGGCCCAGATGGAACGGACCGAACTGGATGCGGATCAGCCGCGCGACCCTCAACCCCAGGAATTCCATCAGCCGCTTCACTTCGCGGTTCTTGCCTTCCTTCAAGGTCACGCTGGCCCAGGAATAGACGCCCTTGGAGCGCTCGATATCGGCGATCACGGGGCCGTAATTGACGCCGTCTACCGTCACCCCCATCGCAAGTCGGTCGAGATCGGCCTGTGTCACCTTGCCGAACAGCCGCACGCGATATTTGCGCGACCAGCCCGCCGCGGGCAGTTCCAGCATGCGCGCCATCGAACCGTCATTGGTGAGGAGCAGGAGGCCTTCGGAATTGACATCGAGACGCCCCACGGACACCACGCGCGGCAGATCCTTCGGCAGGGACTGAAACACGGTCGGCCGGCCTTCCGGGTCCTTGTGCGTGGTGACGAGGCCGATGGGTTTGTAATAGCGCCACAGCCGCGTCGCTTCGGGTTCCATCAGCGGCTTGCCGTCGACGGCGATCACATGGTTCTCGCCCACGCGGATGGCGGGTGTCGTCACCTTCTCGCCGTCGAGCGTGACGCGGCCTTCCGCGATCAGCTTTTCGGCATCGCGGCGCGAGCAGATACCGGCGCGCGCGATGATTTTTGCGATGCGTTCCCCTTCGGCGGTGTCGGTCAAATGTTGCTCTTCGGTCCGGTGGCGGCTACGGGGTACTGTCTGGACGAGGCACTGGCAAGCGGCGATGACCGACGACGATATGATGGCGATGGCCCTGGGCGAAGCGGAAGGCGCAGGCGCCCGCGGCGAAGTGCCTGTCGGCGCGGTGCTCGCGGGCGCCGACGGACGCGTGCTGGCGCGCGACGGCAACCGCATTGTCGAGCGCCGCGATCCGACCGCGCACGCCGAGATGCTGGTGCTGCGCACAGGCGCGGCCGTGCTCGGCAATGAGCGGCTGACGGGCACGACGCTTTTCGTCACGCTCGAGCCCTGCGCGATGTGCGCCGGTGCGGCGAGCCTCGCGCGCGTCGCCAGGATCGTGTTCGCGGCCGACGACCCGAAGGGCGGGGCTGTGCTCCACGGTCCGCGCTTCTTCGAACAACCGACCTGCCATCACCGGCCGGAAATCGCCCGCGCGGGCGACGCCGACGCGGTGTCGCGCCTGCTCAAGGGGTTCTTCCAGGCGCGGCGCGGCTGACCCCATCAGCCGGAACTCAATACAAAGCTGTTTCCGTCCGGATCCTTGAAGATCGCCGACGTGCCCCAGGATTCTTTCTTGGGCGGCGCGGTGAACTCGACACCTTTGGCCGTCATCTGTTTCCAGGTCGCCTCAACATCGTCGCAGGCGAAGGAGCCGTTGAAAAACGATCCGATGCGCTCTTCGTGGCCTGGCGGCGTGAACAGCACGATGCGCGTGTCGCTCTTGCCGATGCCAAGCTCGATCCAGCGCTGATTGCCCATCGGCTGGTCGGTCATCACGCGAAAGCCGACCTTGTCCGTCCAGAACGCGACGGCGCGCGCTTGGTCGCGCGTGGCGATGCCCGCGAATTTCAATCCCTTGATCATGGTGGTGCTCCTGGCGTTGCGGGGGCCAGACTTGACCCAAGGCGCTTCCGCGAGGCAAGGTTTCCAATTAATGCTATAGTAGCGGATGGACTTTGGGGCTTTCCTGCGCTATCGCTTCGCCGTCGTGCTTCGGGGCGCTTCGCGCACCTCAGCATGACGCGCACCGCCCTCGTCATCCTGAGGTGAGCCGGAGGCGCCCCGAAGGACATCATGCCTGCCGGGCGAGCCCCGAAGCACAATATGATGCGCCGAGGGAGATTGCAGTGGCGAGCAGTGTCAAACGCATTCACGTCGATGCCTATATCCTCGACGTGCTGATGCGCGACCTGATCGGGCATGACCGCATGCCGAGCGCGTTCGTTACGTATCTGTGGCTGTGGCGCCAGACGAAGGGCCGCCGCCGCAACGCGATCGGCGCCAGCCTGCAAACCATCGCGGGCGAAACGGGGCTGTCGAAATCGTCCGTGCAGAATGCCGCACGCTGGCTCACCTTCCGCGGCCTGATGCGCGCCAGCAAATCCGGCCCCACCGAACCGCCGCTCTACGAAGTGTTCGAGACGTGGAAGCGGTGAAACCACAGTTCGACCGGTAGCGAAGCGATGGCGTTCGGTATGTGGCATAGTACGCCCATGACACGCGAGCAGAAATACGACGCGTTCAAGGCGCTGCACGAGCGGCAGGGCTGCTTCGTGATTCCCAATCCGTGGAACGCGGGCACCGCGCGCATTCTGACCTCGCTCGGCT
>JBEKLK010000089.1:0-11091 GCA_050010235.1 Rhizomicrobium sp. | reverse complement strand
GGCCTTGAGAGCCGTCGTGCCCTTCGCGTTCAGCGGGAGGAATGCATAATAGCCTTCCAGCTTTGGCGTTGCGTTCGCCTCGATCTGTCGTTCGATAACCCATAAGGCGTCCCGGTTCTTTGCAAAAACCGCGTGCATCGCCTTGGCCGGTCCGACGGCCGGCGATATCTCCGAAACGATGAGCCGATGCAGTCCGTCAATTTCGCTGTCGAAGGGGCGGCGCACCCAGACTCGTCCTCCGCCCGGGTGGGCTAGGGAATGCGCCGACCCGAACTGTCCCGCCCCCAAATCATTGATTTTACTGGCGCTCATATGGTCCCCCGAGAAGCGAGGGCTTGACCCCGACCCCGCCCAGAACGGTTAATGGCGGGAGCTTGACACTCGTTGTCGACGACGAGGTAGGGGGCAGATTGGAATTGGCCTATTCCGAATCGACTGAACCGTCAGACCGGATACACGAGCGCTGGGACGACTATCGGTTTCTGCTGGGGGTCGCGCGTGCCGCCAGCCTCGTCGGAGCGGCGAGGCTGCTGCGCACGACGCAGTCGGCCGTGAGCAAACGCATCGACCGCCTTGAGCGCGAACTCGGCGTCAAGCTGGTGGAGCGATCGCCGAGCGGCACGAAGCTCACTTATCAGGGCGAAAGAGCGCTGGCCCATGTTTCGGTCGCGCATCGTGAACTCGAGCGCGCGCACATATCGGCAGCATCGGCAAACAATCGCATTGAAGGCGATTGCAGCATTCTGGCGACCGACGGCGTGGCAAACTACTGGCTGCCTCATTTTTTGGAAGCGTTCTTCGTTCCTTACCCCAACATCGAACTCAAAGTCTTTCTCGACCATGATCTGAGCGCGCCCCGCAATGAGCTTTTTGATATCCGCCTGCACTATCACGAGCCGACGGACTCTTCAGCCGTCGCCAAGCTGCTGGCCACAATTCATTTCCTGCCGTTCGCATCGCGGACGTACCTCGAATCCCGCGGCGTTCCCGAATCTCTGTCGGACCTGGAAAATCACCAGCTGCTCGACCAGTCGCAATATCTCGTCGCGACGGGATCCTGGGCGACCTGGTTCCATAGCGCACACAAATCGACATCGATTTTCACAAATCAAAGTGCCTTTCTCGCAAAATGCGTGGCGGCGGGTGTCGGCATTGCGCTGATGCCCAGCTACATGGTCCTTGCCGACCCATCGCTGGTCCCGATCGATATGGGCGTGCACTTCTCGGCGCGGCTGTTCGCGAGTTACCGTCGCGACAGTGCGTTGAAGCAGCCCGTGCGCACGACTCTGGATTTCCTGAGGACGTTTATATTCGACAGCAAACAAATGCCGTGGTTCAGGGAAGAGCTCGTTCAGCCGTCATTGGAATGGCCGAACCTTTGGCGATCGGCGCTTGCGAAAGCGAGACAGGCGCACGGCAAATAGGCGATTGCACGCGAAGCACGCGTGACTGATGCATGGCCGTGGCAATTGGCCCGACGCTTGCGGGCGGGCCGTCGAAATTCGGCGACAGCGGCAATGTTCCCCTTTGCGGCCCACGCTGCCCAGCCGGAGCTTACGGAGCAGCAATCAGGTATCATTTATCAAATGAGCGGCAGACTGCACCGCCAATTTTGACAAAGGACCGATGACGGAAATCCACGCCCCAGGCGTCGAACGGTCTGTTTGCGACCGAATTGATTTTCGGAAAAATTCCGATCAGCGGTTTGCCCGGAACGATTGCTTTCGACGGAGCTCGACAGTCGAAGCTCGCAGCGATGAATCGGCCAGATGGAAGATGGGGCACTGGCAATCTCGCATAGATTGTCATTTCGTTTTTTGAGCCGCAAATGTCGCGCCGATTCGAATTACCAACCAGGAAATAAGTTTGGTGCATACCTCGATCGCCGATTCCTTCTTGCCGATACACGAGGCGAAGGCCGTTCCCCACGTTTTCCTCATAGGGCCGTTCATTCACTGGCAGTCTTGGGAGGCAATCCACGCCATTACGTGTCATTTGCCGCGTCTCTTGCGGACTCGCTGAGACGGGCTGCACGGCATAAAGGATTGCGGCTGCCAGAAAGCAGAATCGTATCCGGCGTTGCTTCATTTGCCGTCCCCCGCTTCGTCGCACGCGCTTGGTGCCGGCAACCGGCGCCGCCGCCTAGGCACGAAATCCGCCCGAGCTTTTCGACATGAAGAATTTGGGAATCACAAACCACCACAGCGAGCCCAGAAGCCCATCCACGATGTTGGGGAACCATAATAGTTGCCCAAGAAGCGTGCCTTCATGGAGAAACGGCTCGATCCATTCGTGGTAGACCCCGCTGAACGCAACCAGGATCAGACCGACCGGAAAATCGGCGACCTGCCAAAACAGGATCAGGTAGACCGAGTTCCAACTCGAACCGGTCGAAGTCAAAACGAACGATGCCGCGTAGGCAATAAAATGAACAACCGCGAAAATTGCTCCTATTCGAGTCGCTTTGGTCAAATGGCCCTCACACAATCAGACGGCTATATCACCAAGCTGTTCTTTCCACGTGTCCTAATTTGAGAATTCGGCCACAGCGGTAATGCTCCCCTCCGCAGCATGACGCAACGTAGCGGTCGGGAAACGCTGCTGCCGTCGCCTCGTTCAAAGGGTTTGGTTGCAAGAGTTCGCTGCGCGTCGTACGTTTGCGCGGGGCATATCTTTCTGACTCCTGGGGGGCGCTCATGACATCGTTTTGGCGGACCGTTTCGCACGTCCTGGTCGTGCCCGCAGTTCTTGGCGGCTGCGCAACATATGACCTGTCCAGGGTGCCGCCTGCGCAGGCGCAGCCTATCTCGATTGCCTATTCCAGCGAAGGCCCATCAGGCTGGACCGACCTGCCGATCGGCACCTATCGGGTGCCCAACAGCGATGTGATCGTGTCCGGCCATGATAAAGGCGGGATCGGCGGTTTATTCGGCGTGGTCGGCGTCCTGGCGCAGGATGCGATTGAAACAGAGGCGGCGAAGGCTGACGTGAATGGCGGCGAATCGGCGATGCAGGTCAATTTGGTACCGCAGGCAGAAACGCTGACGCAGCAATTGATCGGTTCCGGGCATTTCGGCAAAACATTCGCGCTCACGGTCGATCCGAACGGACCGACACTGCAGGTCAATCCGTTCGTTGTGCTCAATTTCGTGAACGCGACAGATATACTACCCTATGTGATATTGAAGGCGACGCTGAAAAATAATGCAGCGGGCAGCAGTGAATGGACGACGCGCTACATTGCCTCGACCGGCGCGCCGGCACCGTTGTTCGGCGAGCACGGCCTGGCAGCCAAGGGCGGCGCAGGCCTGCACGACATTCTGGCCGTCGACCTCGACCGCGCCGTGCATGCCATGCTCGACGATCTGGCGAGCCAGCATCCTCGCGACGGGAGCCGTCTTGTTTATGTCGAATCCGCGGTGCCTTACCTACCGGTGCGAATGGCAATGGTTGGCGACGAATTGTCCGACGACGGCCAGACGCTGGTTTATGCGCCCAAAATCGCTGACGGCAATGTTTTTGCCGGAGTGCATGTTCTGGAGGATGCCGTGACGCCGCACCGGCCGGCAACGAAGGACGACAAACTTCACGTTCTCGGCGGCGACAAGTAGACACGGCGGACATCGGCGCCGGTGACCCAACCAAGGCGGATCGATATCTTGCGTTGAGCAACCTCGCGATGCGCTTGCTCGAAATTCAGCGGCAGCTGCAATGTTGCCCTATGTCAGCGGGAGTGTTCGGAGTTTATGGCTTGTGTCGCCGCAATTTGCCTAACAGCTCTCCCAGGGCGGAACAGGTGTTCGGTTCATCGGGCGGCGCAGGCTCTTCGCCCTGACGCGCGCTGTTTCAGCCCGGCAATTCGACGAGGCGGAACAATTCGTGCGTTTCGCCGAGGCCCTTGAGTTCGTGCAGCCCGGCAGATTCGAATGCGAGATCGGATCCCGCCAGCAACAATTTCGTGGTGGCCGAGACGAAGACTTCGCCCGACTTCGCGGCGCTTGCAACGCGTGCCGCTTCATGGACCGCGAGGCCCCGCACATTGTCGGCCAGGAATTCGACCTCGCCCGTGTGAACGCCTGCGCGAATCGCAATGCCGAGGCGGGCGACAGAAGCGCCGATGGCCCGCGCGCATCGCACGGCGCGCGCCGGACCGTCGAACACCGCGAGGAATCCATCACCCGTCGTTTGAATCTCGCGCCCCCGGAAGCGGTTGATCTCGATGCGCGTCTGATGGTTATGGTTCATGAGGAGCTCGCGCCATGCCGCATCGCCGAGCCGCTTCAGATGCGCAGTCGAATCGACGATGTCCGTGACGAGCATCGCGGCGAGCACGCGCTCGCCATCGGCCGGTGCTGCAAAAATGCGGGCACCGGCAAATTCGATGGCTTCGTATGTTTCGTCGCCGCCGACCCAGGCATCGTGGCCGGGGGGAATGTCATAGACATCGCCGACTCCGAATTCGAACGTCTCGCCGGCGTCGGTTTCCAGATGAAGTATCCCCTTCAGCACGACGCCGACATGATGAACCTGGCAGGTGCGAGTGCCGGCAATGGGTGCGACGTCGCGCGACCAGCGCCAGCCGGGCTCCAGGACGAACCGCCCGATCGTCGTCTCGTGATGGGTTACCGTCTCGATTTGGCCGTTCGGAAAGCGCCGAATCTGGTGCGGATTGCGGAAATTATTCGACAACGGGCTCGGCATGAAAAGCTCCTCGCGGGACGGAAGAGTAACGGGCCTCGATCGGCGGTACAAATGGACGTCCCTGAATTGCCGAAATCCATTGGCGCGGCATGTCCGATTTTCTGAGAACCTGCGCCCTGGCTGTGTCTCAAATTCGATGACAGCGGCAAGGGTCTCTTTCGCGGCATGAGGCGACGTTGCGGCCGGGAAACGCTGCTGCTGTCGCCTCGTTCCTTCCTGCTGCTGCCTCTTGTGCGATCGATGCAGCGCTGTCACGGCAGGCGAGGGCGCCGACGGCGAGCAACGCCGCGCTACGATCCGGCGCGACAGCCTCCGTCGTCACCCGGCAGCGATCACCAAGATGGCCGCTACGATTCCGGCGGATATGACCGGAACGGCGAGGGCATAGACGAACTCGTATTTGAGCATTTCCATATCTCCGCTTGGCGACATGCCAACGGGACGTGTCGCGGGCAAGCCGCTTCTCATGCGCGCCGATTCGTTCCTCTTCGGCTCCATATATGTCTTCGCGTACATAAGGTTGAGAACGAATGGCCGACATGATCGATCCCGGCAATTGATCAAAATTGCACTCGGGGTCGGGATGGAACCGCCGACACACGGATATTTGCCCCGCGATCTTCAATTGGATGGTTCAGGCGTGAGAACTCGACGCGAATTCAGCGTCGGAAAGCCAGGTTCCCAATTCCGGCCGGCCGGGATCGCGCGTCGGTGATGCGCGTTGCGAGACTCTCTTGGCGAAAACCATCGGCTGCGGGGGCCGGCAAGCTGTCAAGGCAAACGCACCGGGATTGAAAACGCTCCCGTTCCGGGTCTCAGCCGAGCCAGCGGGGCGGCTTCAATCCGAAATGGCGCTGCAGCATCGTTTCGGCGTGCTCGACCGCACCTTCCGCCCAGGACTGGAGGTACGGGCTGTATGCTTCGCCGCAGATGTAAAGCTCGTGACCGGGAATGGGCGTCATCACGGAATTGGCCAATTCCAACCCGTCGACGCCCTGGCGCCACAGATGCCAGCCGCCGCCATAAGGATCGGCGGTCCAGTCCTGAAAACAGGCGCCCAACGGCGCGGGTGGTTGCGTCGCATATGTCAGCCCCGCTTCGCGATGCATTTCGAGAGCGAGTGCGGAATTTGCGGGCAGCCACTGAAATCCCGCCGCGTCGCGCGGCGCCTGAGGTGCGAGCTGCTGCCAATACTGAACGTCCGCTCCGCAGCAATAGGCCATCAGCAGCCCAAATCCGTTCGCGGGTTCGCTCGCGAGCCGCTCCTTCTCGGCGCCCAGCGCATAGAACATGCGCGCCGGCATGTCGGTGACGGAGCGTCCGCCGTCGCTGCCGAGATCGCGCCACCAGGCGCGCGGATAGAGCAGAAAGGCTTTGCTCGCGGGCTCGCCGACGACGGATGCGACAAGGCCGGCAACGCGCGGATCGCTGCGCGCGGGAAAATCCTCGATCAGTTCCAGGGCGCGGCGCGGCAGCGCGAGCACCACGCGTCTCGCGGACAGCGCGGTCATGCGGTTCGCGCGGTCGGCGAGGCCCAGTCGGAACGGCTGCCCGGGCAAACCCGGCACGGAAAGACTCGCGAGCCGGGTCTCTGTCTGAACTCTCACGCCGAGGCGCCGCGCTTCGGCCGCGACCGCGAGCGGCAATTTCTGATAGCCGCCCGCGATCGTGAGGTACGGTTTCAACCGGTCGGGTCCGAGCAGTTGTTCGTCGAAGTCGCCAAGCGCGCTGCCGAGAGGCGCGATGTCATAGCCCCCCGTATCCTGGAAAAAGCGGTTTTCTTCGGCCGTAAAAATGTCGGCCATCAGCGCCCAGCTCGGCCAGTCCTTGAGCAGGCGGCCTTTGTAACGGATGCCCGATCGGATGCGGAGCCAGCGCGCGGGCGTCATGTGGCCGAAGCCGGGAATGATTTTCTCGACGCCCTGCACATAGCGCTGGGTGTCCGGCGACTGGTCCGACGGCGGAATGCTGTACGGGAATAGCTTCGTCGGCTGTCCCGCTTGCGCATATGTAAAGTTGCGGCCGCGCAAGGCGAGGTGGTCCTCGGGTTCGATGACGGGATAGCCGCGCGCGGGCAGCCCGAGATGCCGAACAAGATTGAAAACGTGCGTGTGGGCCGGCAGGAAGCGCATGCCTCCCGCTTCGCCGACCAGTTCCGGCGCCTCCGGGAACGCAATGGAGCGCAACCGCCCGCCGATCCTGTCGCTCATCTCGAAAAGGGCGACGCGCAGATGGGGTTGTTCGCTCGCGATGCGCCAGGCCGCATAGGTGCCGGCGACGCCGCCGCCTACGATCGCGACATCGACATCGGCATTCGCGCCCGCACGCACCGCCAGCGGCAACGTCGACAGCGCCGCCGCGCCGGCAAGCACGTTTCTCCGCGTGATCGTCATTGCTGCCCCATCGCTCGCCGCCAGAGGTGCCGATCGCCGGCCGGAATCCCTCAACCAATTGCCATTAAACCCATCATAACTATTGAATCGTTACCATCGGGCTTTCGATCCGGCTCTCGCGCCGATCGCAACGAGCCAACGCGCCATGAGCAAGGCACTGTCCGTCCGCCGGACGCTGGAAGCCATCACGGGCACCATGGCGCTCGTGCTCGTGGTGATATCCGCCATTTCGGCGAATGACGCCTATGACGAGATGCGCACTGCCGGGCGTATCGTCACGGCCTCGGGCATCGCGCGCGACCTGTTCATGTCCATGCAGTATCGCAGGTTCGAACTTGGCGCCGTGAGCACGGTGCTCGAATCGCCGCGCGCCGTCGACGCAGAGACCTGGACCGACATCGAGCAAGTGCGGGCGCGTTCCACCGCCACCCTGAATCGTGCCCTGTTCGGGCTTGCGAAGAGCAATATGGCCTCCGCGTCCGAGCAGGCCGCCATCGTCAAGGAAAGAACCGCCTTGGACGCGGGGCAGCCGGAGATCGATGCCGCGTTGCACCGGCCCGAGCTCCGATCGGCGGCATTGATTGCCAGGTGGGTTCCCAAGGACAGAAACCCATTTGCGGTGGAGGACCGCGTATCCGCAGAGCTCACCAACGAGATCGACCGCAGCGACGCCTTCATCGCAGAGATGATGAAGATCAAGCAGCTCGCCTGGGCGGCGCGCGAATTCGCGGGGAACGACAGGCTGCTGGTCGGCGCCGGCATCGCCAGCGGCAAAGGGTATGGCAACGCGCGACTCGAAGTCATGACCGAGCTCATGGGCCGGAGCGACGCGCTCTGGGACGTGATTTTGGAAGACGCGAATCTGGGACACGTGCCGCCCGCACTGCACGCCGCGATCGCCTCCGCAAACGAGCTTTATTTCGTGCGACTGCGCGCACTTCGCAAATCGGTGATCGACTCTTTCGCGTCGGGAAAGCGTCCGCCGACCTCGGGCCACGACTGGATCGGCGCTTCCAGTACGGCAATGAAGAGCCTCGTCGAGGTGGCGAATATCGCCGTCGATCTCGCAGACGCCGATGCGCGCGCGGAGCTGGATGCCGCCCGTCGGAATCTCGTCGTCCAGCTTTGCATCATGCTCCTGGCGCTCGGCTTCGGACTGTTCGCGACGCTCTTCATCAGCCGCAGGATCGCGCGCCCGATGGCCAGGATCACCGAGACCATGCGGCTTGTGGCAGACGGGGACATGGCTTGCGAGCTGCCCTTCGCAGAGCGCGGCGACGAGATCGGAGAGCTTTCGCGCGCGCTGGCCGTGTTCCGCCGCAACGCGCTGGAAAAGCAGCGCGTCGAGGACGAGCTGGTTCACAGCCGCATCGCCGAGAAATCCGCCGAAGCCTCCAGCCGCGTCAAATCGGAGTTCCTGGCGCATATGAGCCACGAGCTGCGCACGCCGCTCAACGCCATCATCGGATTTTCCGAGATGATGCTGCAGGGCATTTTCGGCCCGCTGGAGAACCGGTATGGCGAATATGTCGGGCTCATCAACAAATCGGGTCAGCATCTGCTCGAGGTGATCACCGACATACTGGATATGTCGAACGTCGAGGCAGGCAAATTCGTGCTTCAACCGGAAAACGTGGATCTCGCAGGCTTGATCGGCGATTGCACGGCGCTGATGCGACACGCCTTCGAGGAACGCCGGGTTGTGCTGTCCACGGAGTTGCCGGCGGACGGAGCAAGCGTGACGGCCGACCGGCGCGCGCTGAAAAAGATTCTGATCAATCTCTTGTCCAACGCCGTCAAGTTCACGCCGAAAGGCGGCGAAGTCCGGGTCTCCGTCAGAACGGGCGCGGAGTTTCTGGAGATCGCCGTCTCGGACACCGGCACAGGGATTCCCAGGGCCGCGCTCGAACGCCTCGGGCGTCCGTTCGAACGGGTCATCATCGATCCCCACGTCGCGTGCGAAGGAACGGGGCTCGGTCTTGCGCTCGTTTACGGCCTGGCCGGCCTGCACGGCGGTACGGTGCGCATCGACAGCACCGAACACGTCGGAACCGTGGTGACGGTGGCGCTACCCACATTGCAACGCGCCGCCGCGGCGGCGTAAGTGTTGCCGGGGAATGTGGCGGCGGGAGCAGCGGGTTCCTTGCCCGGCGTTTCCGTAGCGAACGCTGTCGAAGTCATGGTATTTTCAATATATTGTGTTGAGCAGCCTCACGATGCGCTTGTTCGAAATTCGATGACAGCGACAATGTTCCCCTTCGCGGCACGACGCAACACAGCGGGGGAAACGTTGCTGCTGTCACTTCTAATACATATGCCTATGGCTCCCTCTAAGTGAGAGAAGCGATGAATGATAATCCGCTAGTCATCAAAGCATCTGCTGAGTTGCAGAAAGCCGGCATGCAATCGACACTTATGACATCCAGCTATGATGAGCAGAATTTTGGAAATGCGGTAGCGCTTTTTGAAACTGAGAATCTCGCCCTGAAGTTTTATCGAGATCGAGGACAAGATTTTTTGGAACTTGCGCTGCGTTCCAGACAGAACCGGTTCTATATATTCGAGCATGTCGCTCTTGCCGCCGGATTTATATCAATCGATGCGCTGTTCGGTTGGACAGAACCTCAATCTCTCGCTGATATATTAGTTGAGCTCAAGCATCACAGAAAAACGGTCGAAGATGTTATTGCCTTCCATTCTGATTGGATTGAGAAGGCTCAGTTGGACGTGGCGGCCCGAAGTGGCTTCTTGCCAGCGGCAAATGGAATTCATTAGGGGCTGACTGCTTGATGCCGGGACAACCACTGCATTTCCGCGTACCGGATTTCGTTCGCGCGACGAGCTGGGAAATGTGGTAGCAGTCCCGGAATCCCCACTTCACGGTTTGTCCAATTCATAAAGGCGACGAAAGTGGACCTATTTCATACTCTAAAGTGGTACCATTCGCGGCCGTCGCGCTTGGCTGCGTTCACGCCTGAATAGCAGTTCTCAACAAATCGCGAGAACAACGCTTTCGCGATTTCACAAGCCGACCCGATCTGTAAGCTGGCGGCGCAATTGCCGGAGCGCGATCATCGGCTATGCCTGGTCACGGCCTCCCGCCCACGGGCCGCCGCAGGAGTTTGGTTGAACCCATGACGGAAAAGACGGGCGCGGATGCGAAAGCGAAGCATCGCCGGTCCTCCGGACGCCGTCCCCCGGTGGAATTTTTTCTGGCCAAAGACGATTCGCTGCCCCTTCACGAGCAAATCTACCGCCGCCTGCGCGAGCTGATCACCACCGGCGCCTTCCCGAACGGCAAGCGGCTGCCGTCCACGCGCGCGCTTGCCGCGAGCCTCGGAGTCTCGCGCAACTCCGTGCTGACGGCGATCGGCAAGCTTGTCGCCGATGGCTGGCTGAAGCCGGCGCGCGGCTCGGGAATATATGTCTCCTATGCGGGCCGCAAAGCCGGAATTTCGGAAGGCGCGGAGGTCGACGAGTCCAAAGTGCCGTTCGCCTGGGGATGGGCGACGGACGTTTTTCCCGCCGATCTGTGGAAGCGATTGCAGGAACGGCATTTGAGACGCGCCCCCAATCGCTGGCTCGAACAGGGCGAGCGCGTGGGGCTTCCCCAGTTGCGCAAGGCGATCGCCAATCATCTGGCCGTCACGCGCGGGGTGGACTGCTCGCCGTCGCGCGTGATCGTCACGTCGAGCATTCCCTCGGGAGTCGACCTTGCGATCGCGGCGCTGGGCATGGTGGGCCGCAAGGCCTGGGTTGAAGATCCTCTCGCGCACCCGCCGAAAGAAATGCTCGCGGCGGCCGGACTGCACGCGATTCCCGTGCCGGTCGATCGCGACGGTTTCGCTGTGGGCGAAGCGCTTCGCCGCGCGCCGGATGCGGGGATGGCCATTGTTTCCCCCGCCTGCCAGGGGCCGATGGGATTTGCGATGAGCCGGGAACGAAGAGCCGCGCTTGCCGAATGGGCCGGAACGAACAAGACGTGGATCCTCGAGAT
>JBEKLK010000088.1:0-11143 GCA_050010235.1 Rhizomicrobium sp. | reverse complement strand
TCTGGCTGCGCGCGCAGCGGCTCGACGAAGACGCGCCGTTCGGCGACGGGCCGGTGGCAACGCAGGCCGCCATCGAACATCTGGGCTATGTGCAGATCGATACCATCAATGTGATCGAGCGCTGCCATCACCACATCCTGTTCACGCGCATTCCCGGCTACCGGCGCGAGCATCTCCACCAGGCGCAGAGTATCGACAAGACGGTGTTCGAATATCTGGCCCATGCGCTCGCCTATCTGCCGACGGCCGACATGCGCTTCTACACGGCCGAAATGAGAGAGTACCGGCAACGGGTGAATGCCGGCCTCGCTTCGGTCGGCAAGAAAGAGGTGCGCAAGGTTCTGGCCCGCATCAAGCGAGAAGGCGCGCTTTCGCTGCGCGATATCGACGACGACGTGCCGGTGGAAAAGGACCATGCCTGGGCCAGCCGCAAGCCTTCGGAACGCGCGTTGCGGCTCGCATTCTATAGTGGCGCGCTGACTATCAGCCGGCGCAGCGGCATCCTGAAAACCTATGATCTGATGGAACGGCATTTCGGCTGGGACAAAAGCCCAAAGCCCGCGCCCGAGAAGGAAACGCTGAACCATCTGCTCGATCGTGCGCTGCGTTCGCAAGGCATCGTGAGCCTCGACTCGATCTGCCACCTCGACGCGCCACGCAAGCCGGGCATTCGCCGCATTATCGACGCGCGCATGCGTCGGGGCGAATTGGTGCCGGTGGATTTCGACGGCATGGGGAAATTCGGGCATTGGGCACGGCCCGAGACGCTCGCGGCCGATCCTGCGTCGCCGCCCGACCGCGTGCATATCCTCTCGCCTTTCGACCCGCTGATCATCCAGCGCAAGCGGTTGGCGATGTTCTTCGATTACAATCACGTGTTCGAGGCTTACCTGCCGAAGCCGAAGCGGAAATTCGGCTATTTCGCCCTGCCCGTCCTGATCGGCGACAAAATCGTGGCCGTCCTCGATCTCAAGACGGACCGTGCGCAGCAGAAGCTGCTGGTGCAGCAATGGACCTGGATCGAAAAAGGTTCGCGGCGGGCGCGCAAAAAGCAGATCGAAGAAGCACTGCACCGTTTCGAACATTTCCAGCTCGCGCGGTGAACACCGAAACGCACACGGAGGTTTGAATGTCGGACAACGGCTTGGTCACGGTTCGCAGCGCATTTTCCGTGAGCGACACGATCACGCGGCTCATGACCGGGGTGACCTCCAAAGGGATGACCATTTTCGCCGTCGTCGATCATGGCGACGGCGCAGAGATTGCGGGCCTGAGCCTGCGGCCGACTCAACTGGTGCTGTTCGGAACGCCCAAAGGCGGCACGCCTCTGATGCAGGAGCAGCAGACGGCCGGCATCGATCTGCCGCTGAAGGCGCTGGCCTGGGAAGATGCCGACGGAAAAGTCTGGCTCAGCTACAACGATCCCGCATGGATCGCGCAGCGCCACGGCCTCGGCGCTGCGAGCGCGGAGGCAATCAAAGCCATGACGGCGGGACTTGCCGCTATCGTCAAAGAGGCGACGGCGTCCTAGTCAGCCGCCTTCCTCCGCCCTGCAAAATCGTTATCATCCCCGCCACTTCAGGGGGGATTTCCGGATGGGTGCTGTTTTACGCGCGTGGGTTCTCGCGCTGGTCGCGGTTGGCGTGTGGTTTCTCAGCGTCTATGTCGGCAATCCGCACGGCGCGCGCGATGCCTCGGCCCCGGTGACCGCGTTCTCGTCGGCCCGTGCCGATGCGACGCTCGCCCGTGTGCTCGGCCCTGAAATTCCCCATCCGGTTTCGAGCGCAGAGAACGCGGCCGTGCGTGCGCGCATCCTGAAGGAATTTGCGAACCTGGGCGTGCCCACGCACACCTATCAGGCTTTCACCTGCAATGCGTGGCGCGGTTTCAGCTTCGTCGCCTGCGCCACCGTCACCGACATCATCGCCGAAGTGGTCCCCGGCCAGGGCAAAGCCATCGCGATGATGGCGCACTACGACTCCGTGCCCGCCGGTCCCGGCGCCTCCGACGACGAATCGAGCGTGGCGACCATTCTCGAAACTACACGCGCGCTCAAAGCGACGGCTGCAAAAAGCCTCCATCCCGTGATCGCGTTGATCACCGACGGCGAGGAGGCGGGCCTGCTCGGCGCCAACGCGTTCCTGCAGAACCCCGCCCTCAAGGCGCGCATCGGCGTTGTGGTGAATGTGGAAGCGCGCGGCACCAAGGGACCGAGCCTGTTGTTTCAGACGAGCCCCGGCGACGGCAGACTGATCGATCTCTATGCCGCCCATGTGCCCGTCTACGGCACGAGTTCGCTCTATGCGGAGATCTACAAATTCCTGCCCAACGACACAGACCTCACGCTTTTCATCCATGACGGGTTTCCGTCACTCAACTTCGCGTTCGCCGACAATGTCCGCTATTACCATTCGCCGTTCGACCAGCGCCGCAATCTGAGTTCCGCAACCTTGCAGCAGCATGGCGACAATCTGCTGGGCGTGGTGACGGGGCTCGAACAGACGGATTACGCTGCTCTCAAAGGCGGCAACGACGTCTATCTCACCGTGCTGGGAAAATTCCTGCCCCGCATTCCGGCCAGCTTCGCGCTGCCGCTTTCCATTGTCGTGTTCCTCGTGCTCGCCATCGCGGCGTGGCTCGCGCGCGGCGAAGGTGGCGGCTGGAAATCGACGCTGGTTGCCGCGGTGATGCCGTTGGCGCTCCTCGTCGGCTGCGGGTTGCTGGGATGGCTGGCGTCGTTCGTCGCGCAGGCCATCTCCGGCGTGCCCGACCCCAGCTATGCGCACCCCGTCGATCTGCGTCTCGCGCTCGCCTTCGCGGTGTGGGCGATTGCGCTCGATGTCTCGCGTCTGACCACTGCGCGTGGCGCAGCCGCGAGCGGCTGGTTGTGGATCGCTGGCCTCGGCATCGTCACCGCCGCGCTGCTGCCGGGCCTCAGTCCCTATTTCGTGTTTCCTTCTGCCGTCGCGGCCGTCCTGCTGCTGGCCACCGCGCGTGCGCCCGGCGGATGGAGCGGGCCGTGGGGACAGATCGCGTTGTTCGTGTCTGCGCTGGGGGCGCTTGTCATCTGGATCGCGCTGGTCGCCAGCGGCGAAACCCTGATGGGCCTGCGTCTGCATCCGCTGTTCACGATTCCGGCCGCGTTCGGATTGCTGACTTTGATCCCGCTGCTGTCTGCGCGTCCGATGTCGCGTTCCGCGTGGGGCACGAGTGCGGCGATCGCATTCGTGCTGTCGCTGGGCTGCGCGGTCGCGGCCGGATTTCAGCCCGCCTACAGCGCCGCCTCGCCGCAGCGTATCGATCTCATCTATTTCGAGAACGAACGCGGCGACACGCGCTGGATCGCCGACACCTCCTGGAAAGGGTTGGGCGCCGAACCGATTCCCGCCGCGCTGATCAAGGGCGGTGGATTGAAATTGACGACGGACGCGCATCCCCGCCTGGGCGCGCACACCGCCTATGTCGCACCTGCCGGTGCGCCGCATTATCCCTTACCGGTCGCAACCATCGTGAGCGACACGAAGGTAGGCGCGAGCCGCATCGTAACGTTGAACCTCAAGGGCTCGGCCGATACCGATGAAATGCTGCTGCGGATTCCGCAAGCGGCGAAGCTCGAAGCGGTCGATCTGCGGGGCCAGCACGATGTGCCGCCGGCCGGATGGACGGGCGACACGGAGGTCGGCTGCGTGAGCCGCGATTGCCGCGACGAAACCGTCACACTGACCTTCGCGGGCGATCCTGGCGGAATCGAAATCGCCGAAGGCCGCTACGCCTTCCCCGCATTCGGTGCCTTCCTCAAAGCCGCGCGACCGGCGCGCGCCATGGCCTCGCAAAGCGGCGACCAGATCATCCTCGCGAATGCGGTGAAGCTGAAATAATGACACGCGACTTCGTCAAAGCCGGCGCACCGTTTTCGCGCCCGGCGCAAGGAAGATTTTAACGCAGAGGACGCGGAGGATTCGCAGAGGACGCAGGGAACATTTGCCGATGGAGTCCAGGCGTCCGGCATAGCCTCGGCGAAGCCGGATGCACGCGCGCCCCTCGTCGACTCCGCGACCTCTGCGAATCCTCCGCGTCCTCTGCGTTAAACATTTTTCCTTTCTAGGCGCCCTTTTACAAACTTGGGCCCGGGACTTGGCCGTTCGGCGGATAGGCCGGAAGCGGAGGCGGAGGCGGCGGTAGCCCGCTTTTCTGCTTCGCGAGCTTCTGCATCAGGTAATTGACGGCCGTTTCGAGTTGCGCGTCGTGACCGGCGAGCAACTGGCCCGGATCGGTGTCGACCGCGATATCCGGATCGACGCCGTGATTCTCGATCACCCATTCCGACTGCAAGCCGTATTGCGCGTCTTCCGGCACGGTGATGTAGCCGCCGTCGAGCATCGTCCATTCGCCGCGAATGCCGCGCACGCCACCCCATGTCCGCGTGCCGATCAGCGGGCCCAATCCGTATTGCTTGAAGAAGAACGGAAAGATGTCGCCGTCCGACGCGGAATAATTGTTGATCAGGCAGACCTTCGGCCCCACCAGCAGCTGTTGGGGAATGGATTGCGCCACCTGCTCGCGATTGGTCGTGAGGCCCGCGAGAATTCGCCGGAGCCGCTCCAGCACGATCTGGTCGATATTGCCGCCGCCATTGAAACGGTCGTCGACGATCAGCGCGGCCTTGTCCATCTGCGGATAGAACTGGCGGATGAACTGCTGCATGCCCAGCGCTTCCATGTCGGACATATAGATGTAGGCGATCCTGCCGCCCGACAATTTGTCGACGATGGCGCGATTGCTGTCGATCCAGTCCTGCTCGCGCACGGACAGTTCGTTCTTGATCGGCTTCACCGTCACGTCGCGGCGCGGGCCGTTGGGGCCGCTCGCCACGCTCAGGGTTACCGGTTGCTGGCCCAGGCCGACGAGCAGGCTGTCGGGATCCATGGGCGCCTTGAGTTCGTGACCGTCGACCGCGAGCAGATAATCGCCTTGATGCACGCCGACGCCGGGCTCGGTCAGCGGGCTACGATACGCGTCCCGCGTGTTGTCGCCGGGATAGATTTTCGCGAAGGCGTAGCGTCCCGAGGCCGGCGCCAATGTGAAATCGACACCAAGCGCTGCAGTGGGCATCGCGTCCGTCGGATCGTCGACGTCGCCGTCTCCCACATAAGTGTGCGAATTGCCGAGTTCACCCTGCATCTCGCCGATCAGGAAGGTCAGATCCTGGCGCGAGCCCACCAGCGGCAGCAGCTTCGCATAGGAATCGTGGACGGCTTGCCAGTTCACGCCGTTCATCTGCGGATTGACGAACAGATCGCGTTCGAGCCGCCAGGCATTGGTGAACATCTCCGCCCATTCGGCGGTCGGCTCGATGCGGACTTTCATGTGGTCGAGATCGAGCGATTTGGGATCGGCTTTCTTGTCGTCTTCCGGCGGCTTGGCATCGACGATCGCATAGCCGCCGCTGTCGTCGTCATCGTCGGAGTCCGCACTCTTCTTGAACAGCAGCTTTTCGCCGTCGGCAGACATGCTGTAGCCGTTCAAGCCGTCGACGACGGTGACAGCCTTGCGCTTTTCGAGATCGAACACATGCAGGGTCGATTTCGCGCCGGGTAACGGCCCGTCAATCATCTGCGGTTGCGTGGTCAGGTAGTAGATGAGGTTGTCGCGGGCATCGAGCTGTGCGATGTCGGCCGCCGGTATAGGCACCGGCACCGCGCGCGCCATCAAGCCGTCGAAATCGATATTGACGGCGGCTGACGCTCCCGGCTTCCAGGGCTTGGATTTGGTATCCGTGTCGGGCTCGACCGCCCCCTCGTCCGAGCGGGGCGCGAAGGCCGAAGGCTCGTTCTTGCGCAAGGTCGCGACATAAATGCCGTCCATCTCGAGCGTCGCGATATTGAATTCGGTTTCGCTCGCCGTTGCATTCTCATGACGCGTGGAGACAAAATAGAGATATTTCCCGTCCGGCGAGAATACGGGCGCATAATCGTTGCCGAGCGGGCCCGACACGCGCGTCGATTTTCCGCTGCCGATATTGTCGATCCAGATTCCCTTTTGCTGGTTCGCACCCGTCACGCTGTAAGCCAGCCAACGTCCGTCCGGCGCAAAGCTCTGGTCGTGAATCTCGTTATAAGGATCCTGCGCGACCTGGACCGCGCGTCCGCTGCCGATGTCGAGCAGCCACAGGCGGTGATTGCCGTCCGCGAACGCGAGACGCTTGCCGTCCGGTGACCAGATAGGGCTGTAATAAAATCCCGTCGTAAAATGGGTGAGGATCTTTTCGGGGCCACCCATGGCCGGCCGGATCGCGATCTCCTGCTCGCCCGTCACATCCGTCGTGTAGGCGATGGTCTTGCCGTCGGGCGACCACGTCGGATGATCCTCGTCGGCATTGCTGGTTTCGCTCAGGTCGCGCGTCGCGCCGTGTTCGGCCGGCACGGTGACGAGATCGCCGCGGGCCGAAAACACCGCGCGCTTGCCGTTGGGCGCCAACGCGTAATCGATGGTCTGCGACGTATCCAGTTCGCGTATGGTTTTGCTGGCGTCGGCGTAGCGCGGGCCGGTACGCGTGCCGTCGTCCGGCACACCGACGCCGATACGATGGAGCGCTTCGCTCGGCAGATCGAGCACCCACAACGAGCCGCCTTGCGGAAACACGATGCCGTCATGGCCCGGCGCGCCCGTGCCCAGACTCGGGAAATCGATGTCGTAATCGGTGAAATGGGTGACCTCGCGAAATTGTTTCGTGCCGAAATCATAGACCCAGATATTCACGCGGCGCTTCGCATCGCGATCCGACAGGAAATAGAGTCGATTGCCGTACCACATCGGCGCGGTGTCGATGCCGACCCAGTTGGAGATCTGGGTCAGCTTTTTGTTCGGGAAATCATAGGTGTAGATTTTCGGCGCGAGCCCGCCGTTGTAGCGTTTCCAGGTGCGGAAAGTGGTGAAGATGCGATTATTGGCAATCGACTTGCCGTCGGGGCGGTAGGTGAGCAACCCGCCGCGATCGAGCGGCAGCGCCGTCGCCAATCCCCCGCTGGCGGGCACCGCGAACAGTCTTCCGAACCAGCTGTTCCATGCCATGCGGCGCGACAGGAACACGATGTTCTTCGAGTCCGGCGTCCAGGTCACGACCATGTTGTCGGGACCCCAACGGGTCGGCGCGGTGTCGACGACGTCGGAGTGATGCGTCAGGCGCTGCGCGGCGCCCCCGCCGGCCGGAATGACATAGACATCCGGATTGCCCTGATAGCTGCCGGTGAAGGCGATCCATTTGCCGTCCGGGGAAAAGCGCGGCATCAGGTCGTAACCGGGATCGACGGTCAATCGGCTGGCCATCCCGCCCCAGCGCGGAACCTGCCACAGATTGCCGTGCGCTTCGAAGACGATGGTGTTGCGGTAGAGCGTCGGGAACCGCATGAGCGTGTGATCGTCGGCCGCACTTGCCTGGGTCGCGCCCGCGAAACTCGCCGCGAGCAATGCCGCGCGGCACCAATTTGCGATTCTCATCCGGAGGCACCTTATCTATTGTCGGTTAGATGACGGGCAGACGTATAACAAATCCTGCGCCTGCGCGTCTGACAAGCGAGACAGACCATCAGATCATAGCTCAGGACTAGCACAACCGCACATTTCCCGCGGAATTAGGCGGCTTCACGGCGCGGCGACACAACTTGCCAGGCCGCGGATTCCATCGAGCGAAAATACCACCGCGCGACCGCCACTCCACGCCGCAAACAGGTCCGGGCCGATTGTCGCCATCACGTCGGCCGCGCGTGGTAGACGCGCGATTTCCTTCGTGCGCAGCGTTCCGTTTGTGCCCGGCATCAGCGACAGCACATAGCCATAGCCGGATGGTCCGTTGCTGATCCACATCCGCGATTCTTCCGGCGCATATGGATGAAGGGCCGCATCTGGATCGTACGCCTCAAAAAACCCCACTTCGCCGAACACACCGACCGCCCCCGTGCTCGCTGTTTCGACGCCCTCGGAATTCGTCGCGACAACGGGCTCGCCGGGCGCCCGGCTTGGCGCACTCCACCACACACCACCGCCCCATTCACCGTTGTCCATAGCAGAGAATTCTCCACCGTCCGCCGCGCCGCTCGCGGCTTTCATGCGCTTTTTGTTCGGCTCGCCGAATATGCGCTCGCCGAGACGCCACTGCCCGCTGGCGCAGGGCACGATGTCGGGAGCAAACCGGGCATCGATTTCCAGCCCCACTTTGGACGGTCTGACGAGTGGCGGCGCGCCGGGCTTGAGCGCATCAAGTGCGGATTTGGCCACATCGCGCACGGGCGGAAACCAATGCGTTTCCGCGATCTCCGTCAAAGCCGGCATTGCGCGCGTGGCATGAAGCCACCCGAGCGAACGCGCCGCGGCATAGGCAACGCGCCAATCGGGATCGTGCAGAAGTGCAATCAACGCGGGCACACTCGACTCGTCCTCGATATAGCCGAGCAATGCGGCACCTGCGTTGCGATCCGTGCCGTTCGCCGACGCCAGAAATCGGCGGGCGACGATAGAAGCATAAGGTTTAGCGTCCGCATTGAATTGAGCGATCTCATTCAGGCACCCGGTATCGAAGTTGTCCCCGGAATAGGGCTCTGACGTGGGCCGGCAGGACTGCATGATCGATCCGAGAATGCCGTTGTCGTGCATCGCACGCAGAGCGCTTGTGGCCGCTGTCCGGATGGCTGCACTGGGGTCAATCAAGAGCGGACGAAGCTTCGGGCCTTGCGGCGAACTAGCGGGAACGATGGCTCCCAATGCGCGTAGCGCTGCAACGCGCTTGGGTTCCGGTTGCTGCAAATCCAACGCGAGCATTGTCCAGCCCGGTGCCATGAAGGCGATGGCATCGCGCATGTCGGAGAGAACATGCGCTGCGTCGTTCCAATTCTTGTCCCGCTCAAACAACGGTATGAGGTACGGCACGGCTTTCGCGCCGAGATTCTGAAGTGCATATCCCGATTGGTTCATCGCTCCGTGTTCGCCGACATCATCGGCGAGTGCTCCGATTGCCTCAGGCGTTGCGATGCGACCAAGCGGCCGCGCTATCCAGCCGCCCGGATCGCGTCTCAGGCCCGCGATCAACGCGGGCACGTCGTCCGGTGTAAAATCTGGCCAGTTCATCAAGAGCGCGCCGCCATAGTTGTTCCACCCCGGATCGGCTCCGGCGGCCCGCGCCAGCAGCGCCTGCTTCGCCGGCTCGCCAAAACGCTGAAGATATTTGGAAACCGTCACATCATCGTCGGACGTTGCGCCATACGGCGATTTCCGTACGCGGTCGAGATTCGCGAAGCAGGTTTCGAGAGTCCGGCAATTATTAAGTGCGGCGCTGGGAGATGGAATTGCTGCGGGCTGGCCATCGGCCGATGACATCGCCAACAGGAATACCGCGGCTGAAAGTGCGAATGGGTATCTTCGACGAATCCCGCTACCCATTTATGCAGACCATTGGCAACCCGGCATCAATGTATCCCGATAATATCCATCGCAATGTGGTCTTTTTCAGGCGGGTCAAAATCCGTTTGCGTCTATGTAAATGCGCGCTACGCTCTCTCGAACAGCCTTTGCCCGATATGTTCGCCGCTAGAGCTGCATTGGTTGAAGCGCCTTTCGACGCGGGTTGCGCAATTGGTTCGCTCGTGCACATAAGATAAGCAACTCCGGCTCAACTTCTTCTGACATTTGCGCCACAATACCACCCAAAAGGGGTCGAATGGCGAAGACGGACACGAATGCGGGGGCGCCGATCGCGACGCCGGCCGCGGTCAAGCGGCTTCTGCCCTGGCTGGTGGCCGTGGCGTTTTTCATGGAATCGCTCGACACCACGATCCTGAACACGGCCGTGCCCGTCGTCTCGAAGGCCCTCGACGTGGCCCCGCTCAGCATGAAGTCCGTGCTCGCGAGCTACACGCTCAGCCTTGCGGTGTTCATTCCCATCAGCGGCTGGATGGCCGATCGGTTCGGAACGCGACGGGTATTCGCGTCGGCCATCGGTCTTTTTTCGCTTGGCTCGCTGCTGTGCGGGTTGTCGAGCAATATCCATCTCCTGGTCGCCTGCCGCGTGCTGCAGGGATGCGGCGGCGCGATGATGGTGCCGGTGGGACGGTTGACCCTCGTGCGCACATTCGCGAAGTCCGAGCTCGTGCGCGCCATGAGTTTCGTCGCGATCCCGGCCCTGATCGGCCCGATGCTGGGGCCCATCGCCGGCGGCCTGATTGTCGGTTACCTCCATTGGCGCTTCGTATTTTTCGTGAACCTGCCGATCGGGCTTGTGGGCCTCGTTCTTGTTTACACGCATCTGCCGGATTATCGCGAAGCGAGCGTCAAGCCGCTCGATATCGAGGGGCTCATCCTGTTCGGCTCCGGCGTGGCGCTTCTCTCCTACGTTCTGGAGATCTTCGGCGATCACACGCTGGGCACGGGAGAAATTCTGGGATTGCTCGGCATTTCCATGGCGCTCATCGCGGGCTACGGCCTGCATGCGGCCCATACGACCTATCCCTTGCTGCAAATGAGCCTGTTCCGCATCCGCACCTTCGCGGCTGCCGTCGGCGGCAGCTTCATCACGCGGCTGGGCATCGGCGGGGTGCCGTTTCTGCTGCCGCTGCTCTATCAGGTGGGTCTCGGCTTCACGCCCATTCAATCGGGCCTTCTGATCATGCCCCAGGCCGCAGCAGCCATGAGCACGAAATTCCTCATGCCGAAGATCCTGGAGCGGGTCGGTTATCGCGGCGTGCTGGTCTCGAACACGATCATTCTCGGCATATTGCTGATGCTCTTCGCCACCATCGGACGCGGGACGCATCTCTGGATGATATTGCTGCTGGCATTTAGTTATGGCGCGTTCACATCGCTGCAATATACCAGCATGAATACGCTCGTGTACGCCGACATCAGGCAAAGCCAGACCAGCAATGCGAGCTCCATCGCCAGTACGATGCAGCAGATGGCGATCAGCTTCGGCGTGGCCGCCGCGGGACTCACCACGGCGTTTTTCGTTCCCGCCGGCGTACGGGCGAATCCCGACGAAATGATTCGCGGACTGCACGAAGCGTTTCTCGTGCTGGGCGCCTTCACGATCCTGTCGACGGTCGTGTTCTACCGCCTGAAACGCGGCGACGGCCGCGACGTCAGCCTGCAGAAAGAT